>CBHTUB010000019.1:0-27173 GCA_966095595.1 uncultured Chryseosolibacter sp.
AACCTACAGTATCGTAATAAACTTGTTTTGAGGAATATCTACTGCCAGCGCATCCGTGAATTCATGCCACACGTCATGAGCGGGCGTGCCTTTCTCGAACATCGTGAGCAACTCACCCACTACATCGTGCGACAAATTGAAGGCAGACAATATATGCTTGATGTAAGCGATCTCGTTCTCGTCCACAACGCCGTCGGCGTAAATGATCATCATCAGATCGTGAAGAAGATTCATTTTGTTCAGGAATGAGTCTGGGATAAACACCTCGACCTGGCCCTTGTCGGCCAGCAATTCGGCGATCTGCCAGTCTTTGAGGTGTCTTTGTCTGCCGATCTCGTAAAGGACTTTTTCCTCTGATTCATCGAGATGGCCGTCAGCGGAAGCTAGCTGTATGAGGTTCCGGAGGTAGCTCTTGCGGAAACTCAGTTTTTGGTGTTCAAAGAAGCTAGTCATTTTCGTGGGGTTTATTGTCCGTATATTACATGACAAAGTATACACCAATACACGAAATACAGCCGGCAAAGGTTGAAAAAGTGCAAAAAAAGGCGATTTTACCGTATATTCCTTACATCCATATTCCCGACGTGGTCCGAAACCCGAATTATTAATCCAATATTGGGACAACTAAACCGCCACGGGGTCGTAATTTGAGAACATGATATTGCGAGCATTTCCCGATCTGTCATGGTTGAAGAAGGAAGCCGAAGCCAGCTTCAGCTCGGGAAAGAACTCATTGGGCGCTCCGCTATCACAAAAAGGATGGCCAACCGTTATTCTGAATGTCACTACGTCCGGTGTTCACCGCGACAACATCAAGGGACCCCTGTCGATCTTTACCAACCTCGCCGGGGAAAGCATTGTTGAGGCCGATAAACGCAGGGTAAACATAAGATCAGGATATTATTTCATCACGAACCCCGGACAGTATTACACACTCGATATTGAAAAGAAACCGACTGAGACCCTCAACGTTCATTTCGGACAACATTTTGCGTCGGAGGCTTTCAGAAGTCTGGTGCTGAAGCTTGAGGATATACTCGATGGTGACTGCGAAAAAGGTGATGAGCCGGGCTTTCACAACAGGCTCTACCGGAAATCGGAGTCGGTGGATTCCCTGCTGATGCAAATCAAATCCTCGAACGGGAACGCGATGCTTCTGGAAGAAAAGCTTATCGACCTTATGGGAGTGCTCATTGGTGAGAACACCGCCGACAGAAGACTGAAACGACGACTACCCGCCGTTAAAAGATCTACAAAAGACGAGATCATGCGTCGGATGCTTCACGCGACTGATTATCTCCACTCACAATACAACGAGCCTATCAGTATCGACGATGTCGCCGCGATAAGCTGTCTTTCAAAATTTCACTTCCTGAGACTGTTCAAGATCGCCTATGGCACAACTCCACACCAGTTTCTGAACGAAGTCCGGGTCGATCACGCAAAGGCTTTGCTGAAGAATACCAATATCGCGGTTACCGATATTGCTTTGCAGACCGGCTTCAGGGACGCCAGCTCATTCAGCCGTATGTTTTACAATCAGGTGGGCGCATACCCTACTCAATTCCGCCGGCAAACGTAACCAGCGAATTAGCAATTTTTGTCATGACCAGGCTTTCAGGCTCTTCGTTTCTTTGTAAAAACAAAATATCATGGCAACAAACTCCATCTTAACTACCGCGAAAGCAGGATTTGTAATCCTCACGATACTGTACTGGCTTCTGTTATTACGCCAGCTATGGCAAGGCATAGGACACTCGAACTGGGACGTCGCGAGAAAACGACGCATCAAGACGATAATCGCCGGATCCCTGATCTTTTGGGTCGTATTTGTCAGCGCATGGTCTGCCTCCGGAATGATGAGCGACTTCACAAAATTCCCTTTCAATTTTCTTCCCGTGATCCTTATCCCCCTCGTAACGGCGTTAGTCGCGACCTTCAGCAACACGTTCAAAGTTATTCTCACAAACATTCCGGAAGAAAAAATTGTCGTGCTCCAGAACTTCAGGTTCTTTGTCGAGATCTTGCTGTGGATGTTATTCGCTGCTGCCGTACTGCCCATCCAAATGACTTTCGAAGGAAGAAACTTTGATATTCTTGCGGGGGTGACCGCTCCATTGATCGCTTATTTCGTGATGCGAAAGAGACTGTCGAGAACCGGATTGATCGTATGGAACGTCTTTGGATTGCTGTTGCTCACGAATATTGTGACCATTGCCGTTCTCTCAACGCCGAGCCCGATCCGCGTATTCATGAATGATCCGGCCAATACGATCGTTGCGGTATTCCCGATCTCATTTTTACCCGGTTTCCTAGTACCCCTTGCATACGTGCTTCACTTCTTTTCCCTCCGGCAAGCGACACTCCGGCGATCATAGGTAGCCCGGTTATCAGGACAGCAGGCTCCACCCTCAACTACCCTCCGAATAGATCGGACAACTATTGGTGAAGACAAGTCAATTCCCTTATCTTCACCATCTTTTAAAACATTATGAAAAAGATCATCAGCCTTGTCGTTAGTTCGATCATTATCGTTTGTTGCAAATCCGTTAGTGAGATGAAAACCATGGGAAGCATTGAGAAGACCGATCCGGGCCTTGACGCCGTGATCAGTGCTGACGCGAAGATTGAAGTACTGGGAGAAGGGTACCAGTGGAGTGAAGGACCAGTGTGGGTGGAAGATGGCCAGATGTTGCTGTTCTCCGACGTGCCAAAGAATACGATTTACAAATGGACCGAGAAAAATGGAGTTGAAGTTTACCTCACACCGTCGGGATATACAGGAACGGAGCCTTCGAAAGCCCGCGAACCAGGATCAAACGGTCTCGCGCTCGATCCGTCGGGACGATTGATACTTTGCCAGCATGGGGACCGGCGGGTCGCCCGAATGGAGGCCGACATTAACGCACCACGTCCTGTATTCGTCACCATCGCCGACCGCTTTGATGGCAAACGATTCAGCAGTCCGAATGACGTGGCCGTCAGGAGAAACGGCGATATGTTCTTCACGGATCCGCCCTACGGACTTCCGGAACAGGAGAAAGACTCGACAAAAGAATTTCCATACCAGGGGGTTTTCAAGGTTGATACGTCAGGCCAGGTTTTTCTCCTTACCGATTCATTGACAAGGCCAAACGGCATCGCTTTCACACCCGATGAAAAAACGTTTATCGTTGCCAATTCAGACCCCGGCCGTGCGACGTGGTATGCGTTCGACCTGGCAGAAAATGATTCCATCGTAAATCCAAGGGTGTTCTTTGATGCTACGGCTCAATCACAAGCCGGAGAAAAAGGTCTGCCCGATGGTTTGAAGATCGACAGCAAGGGCAACGTCTTCGCTACAGGGCCCGGTGGTATCTGGATCTTCGATCTTTCAGGAAAGGTACTCGGGAGAATATTGTTGCCGGAGGCTACGGCTAACTGCGCGTTGTCGAAAGATGAGAAGACGCTTTATATGACGTCGCATATGTATCTGCTTAGGGTTAGGTTGAGGGAATAGGTTTGCGTTCCGCGTGAGGGGTTTTGCGTTGGGCGTGCGGCGTTCGCGGGTGGAACCGGAATAACGTGGGAGTTTCAAAGTTCAGGTTTATCTTCGCGCATGGAATTACTCATTGAAATCATCGGCTGGGTTGGTGCCGTAGAGATCTTGCTGGCATACGGAATGAACAGCTTTCAGAAAATAAAATCCGATTCGTTGCTGTTTTACCTATTGAACCTCACCGGTGGAATTTGTTTTGTCATATACACCGTTCACAAGGGTGCAAATGCCAGTGCGCTGGTAAATGTTATCTGGGTGATCATCGCCGTGGTTGGTCTCGTTACAAAGTATTCCAATAAAAGTTGATTGGAAGCGGCCCGGCAAAATATCAGGATTCAACGATGGGTACTGGCAGTCTCCATCGCCTTGTTTATTTCCAAGCTCGTCGCGTATTATCTTACCAGCTCGGTGTCGATATTGACCGATGCCCTTGAGGGTATCGTAAATGTTGTCGCTGGAATTATCGGGTTGTATAGCCTGCACATTTCGGCAAAGCCAAAAGATACCGACCATCCTTACGGCCATGGGAAAGTCGAGTTTCTTTCTGCCGCCGCGGAGGGATTGATGATCATCGTTGCAGGTTGCCTCATAGCAATCGAAGCCGTTCGGCAGTTGATAGAACCAGGACTGCTGCGAAGCATCGACACAGGAATTTTTATCATCGCCTTTACGGCGCTTGTCAATTTCATCATGGGACAGATCTGCATACGGACGGGCAGTAAAAACAATTCGCTTGCACTCATCGCCAGCGGCCGGCATCTCCAATCAGACACGTACAGCACGATAGGAATTATCGTGGGGCTTGCGCTGATCTATTTTACAAAACTGAC
This sequence comes from uncultured Chryseosolibacter sp., assembly GCA_966095595.1. GTDB lineage: Bacteria > Bacteroidota > Bacteroidia > Cytophagales > Cyclobacteriaceae > Chryseosolibacter. Next base: position 4,369 of record CBHTUB010000019.1, read on the forward strand.
GTGGCTGGATAGCGTGGTCGCTTTGATATTCACCGGCATCATACTTTATACCGGATTCACCATCATCCGAAAATCCGTTGCCGGTATCATGGATGAAAGGGATAAGGCCTTGCTGGAGCAGTTCGTCACCGTTGCCGAAGCAAACAGAAGCAGGAATTGGGTGGATCTCCACAATCTCCGGATCATCAAATATGGCAGCACGCTGCATATTGACTGCCACCTTACCGTTCCGTGGTATCTGAATGTGCACGAAGCACATGACGAAGTAGAAAAACTCGGAACAATTGTGCGGACGGAATTCGGACAGAGCATGGAATTGTTCGTTCACTCCGACGGGTGTTTACCCACCTCCTGCCCTATCTGCATTAAAGAGGATTGTCCGGTGCGGCAACACCAGTTCGAGCGCCGGATCCGGTGGACGGTACCAAATGTTCAGATGGATAAAAAGCACCAGGTTGACACCTGATCCTAGCCGATCTCTATTACAACATCATCAGTCAATGGATGGCCCACACAGGTAAGAACGTATCCCTGCGCACGCTCGGATTGGGACAGTCCTTCTTCTTCATCGAGCTTCACTTTGCCGGAAAGTGCCCTTCCGCGGCAAGCCGTGCAAAGTCCGCTCTGACATGAGTATGGAAGATCGATTCCCTGGTCAAGCGCCGTTTCAAGGATTGACTTATCGGGCGGCACCAGTACCTTGTATTCCTGGCCATCGTAGCGAATGGTCACCTCACGATCTTTTGCTTCGGAAGTTTCTGCTGCAGGCTCTTCTTTCTTTTGTCCCTTGTCGATCGTACCCTGCACAAAGCTTTCCTTGAATATTCTTTCTTCTGGAATGTGGCGGATACCCAGAAGCGTTTCAACGTTCTTCATCATGCCTTCGGGGCCACACATTAAATAGGTCGTATTGGTAATACCCCAATCCGGAATTCTCTCGAAGAGCTTTGTCAGCATGTCGTGATTCAACAAACCGGAATAACCCTGCCAGTTCATTGGTGCATTATCCAGCACATGGATCACATGCAGTCTTCCTTCGTATTTGGTTTCCCATTTTTCAAGCTCGGACTTGAAAATGATGCTATCGATATCCCGGTTGCAATAGATCAGCGAGACGATGCTCTCGGGTTCCTGGGTGAGTATACTTTTGATGATCGACATCATTGGCGTGATGCCCGATCCTCCTGCAAACATGATCAAATGGCGTTTGCGGTCCTTTGCAAATTCCGTCGTAAACTGGCCCATCGGCTCCATCACCCTGATGCGGTCGCCTACCTTCAGTTTATCGGCTATCCAGTTCGACATCATGCCCTTCTCGACCCTTTTTACGGTGACTGCCAGATCGTTGTCGGTGAAGGGTGACGAGCAAAGCGAATAGGCCCGGCGGATGTCCTTACCCTGAACAGGGATGATCAGCGTGAGGAACTGGCCTGACTTGTAGTTGATCTTTTCGGCTGGCTGTTCAAAAACGATGGATAGGGCTTCTTTCGTTTCATGGACAATATCCTTGACCTTCAGGTCGAAGTATCGCGGGCCGCCACTGCCCCCACTACTTGTAGATTCTTCCTTTTTTTCGGGTTTATCGGATTTTTTAAAGAAACTGAATGCCATTGACGTCGGGTTTGATCTTTCATAATTCCAACAATTTCATGCCGGAACCGAGCAGCAAAAGTAATAAGAATAAGTGACTGGTAAAGTTTCGATTGCGGGAACTGAAACCAGCCTTAAAACCACGATTTTACGGCAACTATAATGGGAAATTTTGGTCGATCAGCCCTCTACCATTAACTTTGGGCTTTAACATCCAAGCTGTGCAACTAACAACGCTGAATGCCATATCGCCTGTTGACGGGCGGTATTTCGAAAGCTCAAAATCCTTGTCTCCATATTTTTCTGAATTCGGCCTGATCCGTTATCGCGTGCAGGTCGAGATAGAATACCTCCTCTCCCTGTCCGCAGTGTTGCCGGAACTAACAGATTTCCCTGCGCATCAGATCAGCGAAGTAAGAAAGATCTATAAGCTATTCACCGAGGCTCACGCGATGGAAGTGAAAGAGATCGAGAAGACCACCAATCACGATGTGAAGGCGGTTGAATACTATATCAAAAAACGATTCGAGTCGATGAACCTCGGCTATCTGAAGGAGTTCGTTCACTTCGGCCTCACCTCGCAAGACATTAACAACACCGCAATCCCGCTTTCTGTAAAGGACTTCATCCAACGTGACTATTTGCCGATGATCGAAGACCTGGTTCGCGACCTGAACCTGTTCTCGAAGGACTGGAAAGATGTGGCTATGCTGGCGAGGACTCACGGCCAACCTGCCTCGCCTACCCGACTGGGCAAGGAGATCTCCGTTTTTTCCGCACGGATCGAGAAGCAGCTTCATCTTCTGAAGACGATTCCCTATTCCGCAAAATTCGGTGGCGCCACCGGGAACTTCAACGCGCACCATGTCTCCTACCCGGAGGTCGATTGGAATAAATTCGGCGATGAGTTCTGCCAACACCTTGGGCTCTCACGCAGTCACCCGACAACGCAGATCGAGCATTACGACAACATTGCTGCGTTGTTCGATAACATCAAACGCATCAACACCATTCTCATCGACTTGTGCCGCGATATATGGCAATACATCTCGATGAGCTACTTCAAGCAAAAGATCAAGGAAGGCGAGGTAGGATCGTCAGCAATGCCGCACAAAGTAAATCCGATAGACTTTGAAAATGCCGAGGGAAACCTTGGGTATGCCAATGCCATCCTGGAGCATCTGGCCTCGAAGTTACCGATATCCAGACTACAACGTGACCTGACAGATTCAACGGTGCTCAGAAACATCGGTGTTCCGTTCGCCCATACCGTCATCGCTCTGAAGTCCATCTCGCGCGGCATGAAAAAGCTTGAGCTCAACAAGGCTGCCATCGATGCAGACCTGGAGGACAACTGGGCTGTAGTGGCAGAGGCGATCCAGACGATTCTACGAAAGGAAGGATACCCCAATCCATACGAAGCCCTGAAAGCGTTGACGCGAAAGAACGAGAAGATCACACAGCAGAGCATTCAGGTTTTCATTGACGAACTCAACATTAAACCTGAGTTGAAGAAACGATTAAAAGAGATCACGCCGTTCAATTATACGGGGATCTAGTGGTCAATGGGCAATAGTCAATGGTCAATGGGCAATAGTCAATAGTCAATGGGCAATAGTCAATGGTCAATGGGCAATAGTCAATGGGCAATAGTCAATAGCAAGTGGTCCTGAAGACAGTATCTAGAATTTAGAATTTAGAAGTCAGAAGTAATTTGAAAATTCAAACTATTCTTCTACGGTGTACAACTTCTGATTCGTTGAAAAATCAAACAGGGTCAGGCGCCTGAGGTTGTAGTAAGAAGTCCAGAAGGAACGCAACGCCGAGAGATAACTTCTTTTGGCACTGTCCTTTTCCGTAAGCGCGATGTTCAGGTTTGTAATGTCGACTTTTCCGATCAAATATCGATTCTGTGAAACGAGGTAACGCTCCTGGGCAATCTCGTCAGACTTTTTCGTTATCTCTATCTGACTGATGAGCACGTCGAACTGGCGCACCTGGGTGACGACCTCCTGTTCGAACATCACTTCATCCTGCGCAATCACGTAATCGCTGAATTTTTTGTTCGCGTAAGCCGTCTTCATCATGGATTTATTCCTACCCCAGTCGAGAATCGGGACATTGAACGAGAGGTTGAAGCGTTGTTGCTTCAACGGATCGTTGTAGGATTCATCCCAGGTCAAAGCCTGATTATTCAAGCCGTATGACGCCGCCAGCGTCGCCTGGAAACGGCGGCCGCGTGCCTCTGCAACGTCCTGCTCGGCTTCGATCCTTCTCCTTTGAAAAGCGATGTAATTGGCGCGATTGCTACGAGCATTTTCGATGGCATCATCCATGTCTATGTTCATGCTCGGAATGTTCTCCGGCATCAGCAGCTGAAAATCCTCAGCGTTGTTCAAACCGATGTATGATCGCAGATCGAGCTTCGCATTCTCTAGGCTGATCTTCGCCGACGTCACGTCCTGCCGGGACCTTAACAGCTGAAGTTCGGCCTGAAGCAAATTGTCTTTGGGCGTTGTGCCTATATTATACCTACCCTGCGCGATCTTGTAAATAGTATCGTTGTTCGCGAGGTTAAATTGAGCGATCTGCAAGTTGATCTGTGCATCGAGCACAGAGAAGAACTTATCGGTTGCCTCGCTGGATATCCGCTCCATTTCTTCGACATAGCTTCTTTTTGACTCCTCATACCTCAACGGTTCCGTTCTTTTCGCCCACTTCAGGGAATTAAAGCTGAACAACGGTTGCTCCAGGCGCACATTGACCAGCGTGCTGTTCCAGCTTTCTATGTTGTAAAGAAAATCGTTGTATCGGGTAAGATTGGTGTTGACGGAGAGATCCCCGCCCGTGAACAGGATCGGCTGGGAAAGTCCCAGGTTCGCAAAACCGGTGGTCTGCTCGCGTTGCTGGAAGACGATCGTACCATCATCCAATCGGTTTTGAACGTAGTCCTGGTTGTATTCGGGTAAGCTCCCGTAAAGCCTGAGCTGCGGGTTGAAGTTCGATTTGTAAAGTCTATACTCCCAATACCGTGTTTCTTTCAATGTTTCCGCGCGCTTCGCGAACGGCGACTGGCCTTTGGCAAGATCGATCACCTCCCTGAGGCTGTACATCTTTTGCTGGGCAGAAACGTCGGAACATAGCAAGATCATCCATCCTGCGATGGTCAGGGAAAAAAATTTATTCATGGCGTAATGACGTGATAGGGTCCTGTTTCGCTGCTTTCCGCGCCGGCGCAATTCCAAAGATCAGTCCGACGCTGGCAGCGACACCAAATGAAGCTAGAATTGAAGAGAACGTAATAATGGTTTTTATACCGATAATATCCGAAACCACAAAGGCCATACTGATGCCCAGCACCACTCCGATGATGCCACCCGAAATCGAGATCATGATCGCTTCAAAAAGGAATTGCTGCACAACATCGCTCTTTTTCGCACCGATCGATAATCTGAGTCCGATTTCCTTGATCCTTTCGAGCACCGATGCAAGCATGATATTCATGATACCGATACCGCCGACCAACAGCGAAATCAGTGCGATGGCAAATAATACACCGTTAAAAAGATCGTTGGTGCGCTGTTGCTGCTTGAGGAGCAATTCAGGGATCTCGATCTCATAGTCAACAACGTTATAGTGCCTTCTTTCGAGCATCCGTGAAATGACCTCAGCTGAAGATTGAAGGGCCTGGGTTTCTTTTACCTGTATGACCAACCGGTCAAGCTGATGATAATTTTTCCGTTCTGCCTGATCCTTCTCGTTTTCGTCATTGCCGTTGTTGTTGATGACCATTCCCCGGCTTCGCATGGCCTCGAGGGCGAGCTCCTGCGCGGTGATCTTGTCGCGATTTTTGTAGCGGATCAACATGCTCTGGAGCGGCGTGTATACATCCATGTTGAAATCCCTTATCCCCAGCTTGCTGATCGAGCTTTCGGAAACCAAACGTTCCTTCATGACCCCTACGATGGTAAGCCAGTGCTGCCCGACTTTGATGTTTTTCCCGATAGGGTTTTCCGTTGGAAAGAATCTCGTCTTGATCGATTGTCCTATGATGCATACCGGCGCGCCCGTTTTCCGCTGTTCATCGGAGAACATCTGTCCCTCCTGCATCTCAAAATTATAGATCGCAAAATACGCAGGCTCGACACCAACGAGCTTCGCTGACCTGCGATAACCCTTACGGACAACGTTGGTTTCGAAAATTATCTCGGGGCTTATTTCGATAAGTCCGGGGACAGTTGAAGCAATGCTGTTGACATCACGAATGGTGAGACCTGGCGAGAATTTTTTCTTTTCCTTTTTTCCGACAGCCTCTTCTATCTTTTCTTCCTTTTGCTCGACGATCGGCTTGATCACGATATTGTTTACGCCCACCAGCTTGATCTGATCCAGGATTTCCTGTTGCGCCCCATTGCCGATGGCCAGCATCGCGATTACGGCAGCCACCCCGAAGATGATTCCCAATGCGGTCAGCAGGGAACGGATCTTGTTGGCAAATACTGCATCGATCGCGATATACAGATTCGCCAGTACACGCGCGGGTACAAATCGTTTGATCATGGCCGCGCTTATTTTGAAGCAGTCTTCTGTGCAGAGGTGATCACCTGAGGATCTGGCTTGTCAGGCGACGCTGGCTTATCCTCTTTTTTCTTCCGCTTTCCGTCGAGTTCCGGAAGCAGGTTAAAGTCATCCTCTTCAAATCCTTTGGGGATCGAGAGATAAATATTGTCTCCCTCATCGAGGCCTTTCACGACCACCGCGTCATTCGAGTTGGTCTCACTGATCACGATCTCCTGCTTTATCGTTTTGATCCCTTCTTTTTTATATACATAAGTGATCGTGTCTGCATGATTATGAAGCGATTCAAGGGGAATAAAGATGACGTTGTCCTTTACACTGGCGACAATCTTATTGCTGGTAGTCATGGATGGCCGAAGGGTAGTATCGCTTCCATTGATCTCGACGGCCACTTCAAAGACCTTTGCGTCCGAATTGGGGCGTTGCTCGCCGACATTCGCCACGCGTATCACATCGCCACTCAGTTTCTTGTCGGGATAGGCATCGAGACCCACTTCTACTTTCTGGCCTACCTTCACTTTTCTCACGTCAACTTCGTTGACATAGGTCTTCGAGATCATCCTGGTGAGGTCGGGCAACGTAGCCACGTTGGGTTCCCACATGTGGATCTGTGAGCCAGCTTTTACGGGTTTCCCGTCCCATCCCTTCTCGTAGATCACCATGCCATCCTCCGGGGCAACCACGTTGAACGACGCCAGCACTTTCGACATCGCGTCGAACTCGTTCCTTACCTTTCGGAGCTCAGCAGCAACCTCGCGCATCTTTTCGATGTTCTGGTTTTTTTTGATCTTATAGTTCTCCAGGGCCTGCTCGTAGGCGCGTTTGGCCTTGTCGAGATTGATCTCCGATTGCTTGATGGTGGCGGGAGGTTCGAATTTGGACTGGTCGAGAATGATCTGCTTTTCATCGACTGCATAGGCCAGGTTGATCAATTCATCGCGTGATTGCCGTAGCTGGAGCGTTGTGTCGAGTTGGGTCTGTACGTATCTGGAGTTTGCTTTCTCGAGCTCGATCTGTTTTTCATTGAACCTGTTCTGGAACTCCGAGCGATCAAGTGTCGCTACCCAGTCGCCTTTTTTAACAATAGTACCTTCGTCGACGATCGACTGGATCGTAACCTGCCAGATGCGAAAATCGCGCAGACTGGATGGACCGAGGATCTTTACCGAGTTTTTTGCTTCCAATTCGCCGGTAGTTTCGATCTCAACTTTAAAAGGCCCGCGCTTGACCGTCGTCATCACATCCGCTACTTCGCCGGATGTTTTGCCCTTAACAACAAAGAAGACGATCAGGATGGCAACGACAACTCCGGCTCCGATCAATAAATTACGTTTCGTCATGACAAAGAAGGGTAGAAAGGGATTTGTAAATATACTCTAAGATAGGTCATCAGGTTACAGTATCCTGAACCACTTATGTATAAAAAAATGCTGGTGATCCGTTTTTTTCTGAAATCACCAGCATTTATTGAAAGGTCAATTATTGATTAGGTCCTTTTTTGACCGTGAATTTTGCCAGGGCAGCGCTCTTTTCGATCTTGCCTGCCGCATAGTCTTTCAACACGGAGCTCTTTACAGATACCTCGAGGGTTGAAGGAATGTTGCAACCCTTGCATTTTGTCATGGTGATGTTGAATATGAGAGATTCTTCACCTGCAAGGGTTTTCAAGGTCCTCCCGTACTCAAGCATATTCTCCTTCAAGTCCTGTTCGAATTTAGGATAGAGTTCGGCTACCTTCTTGTCGCGTGTTGCCTGGTCTACATTCTCGAGTCCAAGCGTTGGCATAGATACCGTATTGTAGCCGGACTGGTTTGAGCTGTACACCTGCATGTAGTAGATGACACCGTAGTCGCGGAGACGTTCATGGTATATGTTGTCATCGGTAAAATAGGTCTTCGACAGATCTGAACGGTAAAGCCTGCTGAATATGGTTGTCAATAGCTCCATATCCGGTTCTTTCTCGTCAACCAATTCGGTATTGACTACCTTTATCTTGTTCAAAGCCTGATCCCTGGATATTTTTCCCTGCTTGAGGGCGATGATATCCGCCTTGTTACCTTCCACGGAGATGACGCTTCTTTTACCCTTTCTAAAGTACCACACCCGGTTGCCGCCCTGCCCCTGATTGGTGATCACGATCTTTTCGTTCTGTCCCAGCTGTGAAACAAAATCTCCATAGTCGACGATAAAATCCTTAGCTGCCTTGATCATTTTCAGGTTGTAGGCTTCGCGAAGGCTATCACTGTCAACGCTTCTTTTCTTCTTTACCTTATCTCCGAGCCGGTATTCCGCCGACCGCTCACCTTCTGCAAGCTCTGCGTCGATCTCAGGCGCAAGCATCTCGTCCGCATTTGATTCGTGACTGATCACGAAGCCTTCGCCTTCACGGTTCCAGACCATGCTTTCTCCGGGAGCCATAGGCGCAACCGGCATCAGGTAAGGCAAGTTCAGATCCATCGGCAAACGGAACGTAACGCCATAACCTGGCAAATACGAGCCTTTCACATCGATCCCGAAAAAGCCATGTTGCTGCTGATTCATCTCCTGCCTGATCAATGTGGAAAGCACGTTCTCAGCCACTTCGATATCGCGCTTCATCCGCTCATCATCTATTTTCTGAGCCACGGTGACCTGCGTATGTAAAGCCAACGCCACACAGGCTCCCAACCAAATCTTCTTAACCATTTTCATATTCTTGATCCTGTTAAATCTTAATTACTCTTCTTCTTTATAACTAGCTGCAGCTTAATTCTTGATTTCTTTGCTCGACGGATTACCTACCGTGGTGATGATACTTGAAAGTATCTGTTCCGTCTCCTGCTTGAATACATCTGTGTTCTTCTCGAGGGAGTTCATCCGCATCTGAACCAATTGAAGGTCATTGTTCCTCTGTTGCTGCAGGTAGTCTGCAAAGTCAACAAGAAGATTTTCAATGTAAGTCTTCTGTTCGCTGGTGCTCAGCTGGAAATAATCCTGCACCATCTTACGGTTTTCAGCCTGCATGGATGCGACAAACCCGCTGATCTGATCCTGTGAAGCCGTCGCCGCCTCCTTCAAAAGCGCGTCGACTTTTCCCGAGTTGATCGCCAGGTTTTGACGGATAGACGTCGAAAGTTTTTCCTCGTTCTCTTTCCATGATTGCGCCAAAGCTTCATTATTGGACTGAAGCGAGGCATTGATCATCTTCTGAACCTGCTCTTCCGTGAGCGACGCCTGGTAGCGCTGTTCCTTTACCGTTTGCGCCTGCTGAGGCTCACCGAATGAGAGCTTCATTTCATTGCCATTGATGACAAGCTGCGTTCCCGTCAGCTTACCGACAACAATGATCAGCAGCAAAGATGCGGCTATGCTTACAATGGTCCTGAAATAGGGCGCATCCCATAACGAGCGCTGGCGGCCATCGCCAAGTACTATCGGTGGTGCGATCACTTCCTTATCCTCCACAAGCCCGATCAGCTTTTGAAAGCCATGGTATCGCTGCAATTCCCTTCTCGCGTCTTCGTTCTCAAGAAGGTATTGTTCGAACCTCTCCTTTTCCTCTCCTTCCATCTCACCGTAGATGTAAGCCATCCAATCTTTTTCGTCCGGTTTATAGCTCATATCCGATTGTATCTTTGTTGATATTCTTTTTCGTCAAAATCTTTCTCAGTCCTTCAAGTCCGTAGTACATACGGGACTTGGCCGTGTTTTCGGAGATATTGAGTACTTCCGCTATCTCCCGGAATTTTAGTCCTTCATATTCCTTCATGATCACCACCTCACGTTGTTCTTCATTGATCTCCCGCAGAGCCTGCTGAAGTATGTCCGACAACTCTGACTGCTCGAATTGCCTTTCGGGGTTGTCGAACTTTTGTCCTGACGATTCCCACCGCGGCGACTCCTCTGCTTCACGATTCCATACCACATCAAATGACAGCGATTTACTTCCTTTCATCTTACGGGCCTCTTCCCTGCAATAGTTGACCGCGATCTTATAGAGCCACGACTTGAATCGGGAGACGTCCTGCAGTCCTGCGAGGTTCTTGCACATGGAAATGAACGTCTTTTGCGATATCTCCATGGCGAGGTCGTGGTCCATGAAAAACTTATAACCGAAGTTATAGATACGTTTATACCAGAGCTGGACAAGCTTGCCCTGGGCGCCCTGATCACCCTGCTGCGCTTTCTGAATGAGCGTGTCAGAGTGCATCATTGCAATATCGAGTAGGGTTCCGGCAGGCATATCCTTAAATTTCTCACTTTTTACGCTGTTTTGAAGGGTTTTTAGCGCTTTATAACTCAAAGATGTCCACCTTCCCCGAATAGTTTTAACCCGACCCTCTTTTTCTTAAAAATTGTTTCCGGGTCAAAAACGGGCATCGTGTATATTTGCGCCCGAATGAAAAAACTGATTGCGTTCCTGATCCGCTTCGTTCCCAGGAAATACCTGCAGCGAATGGCCGGTACAGGTCTCAAGGTGCTAAGTGTGTTTTACCGGGGCTCCTCCGTGCGCTGTCCGGTATGCGACAAGGGTTTCAGGAAATTCCTTCCCTATGGCAGGATCAATCCGCGCGAGAATGCTCTTTGCCCGAGTTGCCTGTCATTGGAAAGACATCGTCTGATCTGGCTTTACCTTCAGAGAACAACCGATTTTTTCACATCGCGCAAGAAAGTGCTCCACATCGCGCCGGAAGCATGCTTTATACTACGTTTTGAGAAAATACACGGCGCCGACTACATCACGGGCGATATTGAATCACCACTCGCCAAAGTGAAGATGGATATTCACCAGATACCATTCGACGCAAATACATTCGATGTCGTGTTGTGCAATCACGTTCTCGAACACGTCGATAGCGACATCAAGGCAATGAGCGAGATCAATCGCGTATTGAGATCCGGAGGGTTTGCGATCCTTCAGGTTCCGTTCTTTCACCCGATTCCGGACGTCACGGTTGAAGATCTTTCCATAACTGATCCGCGTGAACGCGAGCGATTATTCGGACAGGATGATCACGTGAGGAAATTCGGTAAAGACTATACAAAGAGAATCGCGGAGGCGGGATTGGTCGCCGTTGAAGATGATTTCATTTCCACGTTCACCGACGAGGACCGGATCCGGTATGGACTTGCAAAAGGGGAGCTTATCTATAAGGGCATAAAAAAATAGAAGCTCCCTGTACGGAGAGCTCCATTTGTTCTTGTTTACTGATTTGCGCGTCTCAAAATTCATTGACCGCGCGAATCGCAGCCTATGCCAGCCTATTTCTTTCGGATGTAGATATCTCCGTTGTAGTTTTTCATGGTGATATCGGGACCACCGCCGTTAACATTGCCACGCTTCCAGTCATCTACCTTTACCCGATAAACACCACTGCCGGAATCCTTTTGCTGCACCGGGCCACTGCTGACGATGTTCACATCGAATCCTGTATATATCTCGCCCTGCTCGGTTTTCATCTTCAGCGTCGCTTTGAGGGTTGATGGGAACGTAAGGTCGATATCGCCATTGTATGTACTGAAAGACATCGGCGAACCGTCTGTAACTTTGTCAAACGTCACTTTGATCTCGCCATTATAGGTCGTGGCTACAGCCGAGCCAGAGATGTTGAGGGCCGTGATCTCGCCATTATAATTCTGCAACTCTACCTCGCCCTGGATGTTGGTAACCATCAGATCTCCGCCATTGTAAGTGTGTACCTCGAGGTCGATCGATGAAGGAACTTCAATTTCAAGGTTCAGTCTAATGTGCCATGAATCAGATTGCACTTTCACGAAGTTATTGCTCTCCACCACCTCAAGGTCCATTCCTCCACCGCCAATGCGCTTCAAGCCGTCTTTCGATTTGCCATCATCGTTGTTGCCATGATTGTTGTGATTCCTATCGTGATGATCCTCCTCATCGCTTTCCTCGCAATCTTCACATTCTCCCTCCTCGACTGCCTTGTATTTGACGAGGATGTCCTTTCTTCCCGTTCCTTTCACTGTGATCGATCCATAATTCAAATGGGCCTTTAGCTTTGCCCGTTTCGCGGGATCCGACAATGGCACCGTAAACTCATTTGAACTCTGCGCCCATGACGTGCCCGACAACATGATCATTACCAACGTCATCAAACACAAGCCCAATACAACAATTCCCTTTTTCATATGTAGTCTGTTAAAAATCTCCTTTAAATTCTCTTACTTCTTATTTTTCCTTCAAGTAGACATTCCCGTTGAATGTTTCAAAATCAAGCAGGGGTCCTCCTTTTCCGATCTTATACCTGTTACCGTTTACCTTGTAGCGTATCCCCTCTCCCTTCTCGACCTTTTCTATGATCGCCGGAAGCGGATCGATGCCATTGATGTTCGTGAACAGCTCGCCGTTGAAACTTTCGAAGCTGAGGTTCGCCGCGAGCTCCTTCCTGAAGAATGCATTGATGTCACCATTCAGGGAATAGAATCGACAATCTTTCGATGGATTGCTGTTGTAGTCTATGTCGACGTCACCGTTGATGGTGCTGGCAACCGCCTCGCGCTCAAGGTTTGCAAGATGAATACCGCCATTGATGTTGTTTGCACGGATCGAACCCGATACGTTCTGCACGTCGATCTCACCTTCGTTGATCGTGCTCGCCGTTACATGAATTCGTCTCGGAACCTTTACGACAAAGTCCATTTTGTAGTCATACTCCGTCTCGCAGTGACCGTCGTTGCAATTCCAGTTGTAACCCCAGCCCTTGCTCCAGCCATCACCATTTCTCCTGCTTTTGCCAAACGAATTACAACCATTGGCGACATACAGGATAATCGAGTCCGCCACGTTGACCACACCAAGTTGCAGCTCTGCTTTGCCCTTCTCCAGTCTTGCGGCAGTCTTGCCGCTCACCCATTTGTTGACCTCAATCAGGATCTTGTCCCCGTCGTAGCCCTGGACTTTCACGTCGCCATTGATGTTTGCGATCAACAGCGCATTGGCGTCGGATATTTTTTCAAAGGTCATCTCACGGACGATCTTTTCGGTATGTGTTTGAGCGGATGCTACGGTAGCACAAATCGCCGTGAGCAGTGTTATGAAAAATTTCATAATCGTCAGATTAATACTTTGATACTTTCTTTGATTTTCGATTTCACCTCTTCAGGTGTCTTTGCAGAGTCGACGATCTTCTCCAGTTCCTTCACGGAAGATTTTTCCTGGATCATGACCATCAGTTCCGCCAATGCGATCTGGACAAGCGGCGATTGCTGCTTCGCGATCGACTGAATCAGCGCCTGACGCACTTCGCTATTCCTTGCGTAGGGTTTCAGGGCTTCCAGCGCAGCGAGCCTGACATTCACGTTTTCGTCCTCATTGAGGGTACGGACAAGTGCACTCGTGACCTTGACGCTTGCATCGTCCATATCCTGCGTAAGACTAACAGCCTTGAGCCGTTCGGTTGCCGATTCCTTTTCGAGCAACGAGAGCATCATCATCTCTTTCAGGTTGACAACTTCCTGCGTGAGCGCCTGCATGTCGTTTTGCTGTACGGAGGCCGATGGCTTAACGAGATAGCCCACCCCTATACCAAGCGCCAGCATAAACGTTGCGAGGGCCAGCTTTGGAACAAGGTTCTCCCAGCTGAAGAGTGCACGCCAGTCCATCAACCTTTTGCCTTTGCGTTTTTGAAGGGCAAGCATGTGATAAAAACGGTCGTCGAGATCGCCGGAAGGCACCGGGAACTGCATGGCAGAAACCCTGTGGTGTATAGCGGAAATTTGCTCCAGCTCTTCCATCTGTATCTCTCCGGATTCTATCATCCGCTCGAGCGCCGATTGCTCAGCGTCAGTCAATTTGCCTGCGTTAAACTTTCGGATCAATTCCGTTTTATTGAGATTGTTCATGTCTATAAATGCTTCTCCAGTTGCTGATAAACTTCTTTCAAGTCCTGCAGCGCGCGAAATACTTTTACTTTCACCGCGCCCTCTGAACATCCGAGGATCTCGCCGATCTCTTTATATTTCTTATCCTGAAATTTGCTGAGCAGAAGAACCTCTCTTTTTTCTTCGGGCAGTCTGTCCATGGCCATGGAGAGCAATTGCAATTCATCATCCTGCCTGAATTGAGTAACCCTGTTCTCTTCCGTGACGAGTCTGTTTTCCCAGTTCTCCAGAGCCTCCTTGTGCTGAACCTGGTTCTTCCGGAAATGGTCATGGCTCACATTGCGCGCGATATGAAACATCCATGTCCTGAAGTCGCCTTCGCCACGAAAGAGATACCGGTATTTCAGGATCCGGAAAAAAACATTCTGAATAAGATCTTCGCTGAGTTCACTATCCCGGGTCATGCCATAGAAAAAGCCATATAATGGTTTCTTATAGCGCTCAAACAGCAGCCCAAGCTTATCCAGGTCGCCCTCCTTTACCTTGAGCATCAACATGTTGTCGTCTAAAGCGTTCAAATGGTCCGGGTTCGTTTACGATAGGGAAACTTCGTGATTGAATATTGGTTACAGAAAAGTTAGGGATTTTGACGGCATTTTAGTCAACAGGCTACAGCTGGCCTTTGGCGACGCAATTGTGCCAAACGGCCCTGATCAACAGTCTCCACTCATTACTCGTATACCGCATTTCAAGGAAGACAAAGGGAAATACAGCTTTACAAGTCGGAAAAACTAACTCTTTGCCGAGCGATCCGTGAACTTTGGGCCAGAGTTGTCCTGTGTATTGACGGCCGCCTCTTTGTCACCATTTTCGTGCTTTCTCCCTTCGAAATTCGTATATTCATTAACCTTACCCGCCCAATATGTACTACCTAAGTTTCTTTGTCCTGACCCTGTTCCTACAGCAGAACGAGTTTACAGCTCAGGTAACCACCGTTGAAGATGGCGACACATTCGAGGTTGTCATGGATGACAAAAAGAAAATCGTGATCAGGCTGTTCGGCGTAGATTGCCCTGAAGACGGCCAGGCCTTCAGCAGCAAGGCAAAGCAATTCGTGGAAGCCCAGTGCCGTAATAAGCAAGTGAAGATCGTCAAGAACACCATAGACCCAAGAGGCAGGCTGGTGGCCGATGTATTCTTACCTGACGGTCGCTCGCTGGCGAAAGAGTTGCTAAAAGCAGGGTATGCGTGGCACTACAAACAATACTCCGACGATAAGGAACTGGACGCCCTAGAGCAGGAAGCCCGAAAGCACAAGAAGGGATTATGGAATGAAGCAAACCCGATATCGCCGTGGGAGTACAGACAAAGCAAGCAGGCGAAGGGGCATTGATAGGCAATAGTCATTATTAGTCATTAGTCATTAGTCAATGATCAATAGTCAATGGTCAGAGGGGCTGGGATAAATGGTGGGAGCAGAACGTGAGGGCTGGATCAGGCATTTAGCAAACCGCCAGTAGCCAAATGCGAATAGCCATATCCCAAACAAAAAAGGCCACCTTTCGATGACCTTTCGTTTTTGGAAATATTAAAACTTACAATGCTCCTAATTCCATCAGCTTGTTGCGCTCGTTCTGAAGCTCACGCGACAGCTTGGTTTGTTTATCCATGGCCTTACGCTTGTATTCCTCATACTCATTGCTAATTGCGTTGGCAAGGTCTGCCTTTTCCTTCAAGCCGTTCCTAAGCGTCTTGAGCATATAGACGATCACCGCAATAGTCAGTCCAAGACCGAGGATAATTACACCCACAAGCCCGGCAAAGAAGCCTTTGGCAAAATCAATACCCAGCACTTTGATGTGCGTGCTTGCATACTCAACGTCCTTCATTGACGCTTCCTTTGATGCAAGTGTTTCCTTACTTTGATCGAGTTCCTTTTGAAGCTTTGCAACATTGGCATTCGCTGCGCGAATTGCGGCCTGTTTCGCCTGGACCGAATCAATAACAATCTTCCACCATGCATCCAGCAGATTCTCTTTAATCACCTTATAGTCCTGGTAGTTTTGCGATTTAGACTTCATGACCAGGTAGCGTTCACGTAAGGTCTGGCTGTCAGGGTTCAATGCGTCGCCGGCAGTTTGTGCAAATGCACCACCAATACTCAACACGCAAATCAACAGAAGGGCAAATTGCTTCATAAGTGGAATATGTTTACAGTTGTTCTTAATTCTTCCCTAAGTTACTCACGCTCTCCGCGGAGTAATATGTAAACTATGTCAGACCCCAAAAAATTCGACCAACAATGATCTTTACCGTTGAAATTCTTTAAGCGACGTTTTCATGCATCCGCAATGGGTATAAATATCCCGATAAACGGTGAAACAAGTATCTTTGTGGCAGAAAGCAAGCAGAACTTAAGGTTGCTTTGTGATGTAGATATCCGTCGATTGGACCTGAACCAGCATTCCGAAAAGTTCGCGCAAGTAGGGATATTCCGCCGCATTGTAAAGACTTTTTGAAATATTGAATGAAAAGGCAACGTTGACGGTATTGGCCATCTCCTTCACGTCATACAACAACCTGCCGCCATTACCCGGCAACGTTTTTGCCACAGGCGATGGCAGATCTGTAGGCATCATGCCAGCCGGATAGTTAAGCGTGAACATCACACTTTCGTCGATTGGAACACCAAAATCCACCGGGTAGATGCGGTCGGGTGCCACAAATGGATTGACTGACCACTTGTCCAGCAAAAAAGGGTTAATAAGCATTCCTCTACCCGACGAAGCTTCCTCACCTACAATCCTGATCGTTTCGAGTAACGGCAAATGTATGCTGTCGAGGTTTTCGATCTTCATGTCAAGCACCCTGAAATTCCGGCTCTTGTTCCGGAACTCTGCGATATAGGCATCCACATCATTTGACCGATAGATCTCCCCGCGTTTTTCGAGCGCTGCATAACCGTGATATGTCATTTGCAAGGTTCCATCATAGGTTCCGTCATCCTTCACATTCAACGTGTAGACTGCCTGGGTCTTGTCTTTCGCACCGGGAGCCAACTCGATAAAGGACGATCCATCTTCACCGAGCACGCGTCCCTTTCCATTCAGGCAGCGAACAGGCAACATTCCCGGTGACACAAGATCATCGGTTGCATCGAGCAAATAAAATTTATTGTTCACCTTAGCGCGTGCAACTACATAATTAAAATCACTGATCACCGGGTGAATATCGATAGGCAAGCCGTTATCACGTGTCGATAGGATAACAGGGTCCGTCGAAATTCCTGCATATTTCAACGCCGCGATCAGGGTAAGGTTGATGTCTGCCACATTTCCTGATTTGCTCGTGAATGCCTTTTTTATTCCATTGTCCGAGAACATTCCCATTTTTCCGGTCCACGTATAGGAGTGCCGCACCATGTCGAATATCTTCTGCATACGCTTCAACTCGTCCTTTTCAGAGGCCAGGATCACGGCAATCTCCGTCTCAAGCACATCCTTTCCTTTCTTCAGCTGAACACCGAATCTTTCCTCATGCCGAAGCTCGCTTTCTGCATCTTTCCATTCCTTCGTTATCTTGTCTACACGACCATCGAAGTATCTTAGCTCCGACAGCTCGAAGTTGATCGACGAAATATGATTGGATGGAGCCGTCATGAACTTCTCCTCCACGAAAGCAGGAATGTTTTTCATCGCCCACGTGAACGAAGAGCAGTCCGCCTTTGCATTTCCGCCGGGAGAAAAGCACTCCTTCACGATTTCATTTTCATTCGTAGACAACTTGAGGTATCCCTTCAGTGTGATATTATAAACATAGTTACCGGGTATCTCTGCTTCGTACTGGCTAAACAACTTGGGGATGTTCGATTGAAACTCCCAGCCGTGAAAGTTATACAGGAATGGCGATTCCTTCACATAAAAGATCTCGATGATCGATCCCACCTTCACGTTAGGTATCGCAAATTTCGTAACGGCTGTATGCTTACTTAAATCTTCCCTGAAAACCTGCTTCCGACTTAACTTCGTTTCGACTATACCGCCCTTCTCAAAATTGTAGGACGATGCCTTAACCGTATTGATCGTCTCACTGCCACGTTCGTTCTTATACAGGTAAATTTTATAGTCAGCTTCAGCAAGCCCCTTCGCCTTTAATATTTTTATCCTGACAAAATAGTGAACCATCAGATTATGCTCTCCACCGTTGTCGACATGGGCCTCTCCATACTCCGCCAGCACAATAGCATTTGCTCCCGTATCGAGCGGGTAGGTACTGGTCTTGAAATCGGAGAAACCTACTTTTCCGAAATGCTCCTCCTGCGCCAGGAGTATCGTTGTGCTGATGAAAATGAGAGCAACGGGAAATAGTGATCGCATGAAGGGTTCTTTAAAATTCGAACCTTGAAGATACGAAAGGTTTAGAGAAGCTACACCTTCAACAGCTTAAACGCATGACTCCATTCGTTCCTGAGGAATCCAGGTATACACCACAAAATACAGAGCGGCTCGATTGCCCGCGCACCTTCAACGTCACCCATATCCGATATATCCCAACCGAATTCATTGAGTATTTTTTCCACTTCACGTTTTGCAGAAGCATCGTTGCCACAAATGAACATCGTAGGTTTGCCTTCCCTGAACTGAGGATCAACCATACGTGCATTGCCGACGCAGCTGAATGCCTTCACAAACTTCGATGACGGAGCCGCCACCTGCAACTTTTCCATCAGGGATGAATTCAGATCGGTAAAAAACTGAACGAGTCCTTTTTTAGGAGGCGCATCGGCAATCGGATTCGTGGTATCGATTACAACTTTATTGGCAAGTGCGCTGCCAAGGTTTTTAACGACATTCTCCGCTACGGTGCCCTTCACGGCAAGTACAATAACTTCTCCATAGGATGCAGTCTCTTCAAACGTTCCGGTCTTCAAACTCAGTTTTGCCTCGGCCTTCCATGACTCGAATTTCTTCGGGTCACGCGAGCCGATCATGACGTCATGACCATGCTTCACAAAACCAGCCGCGAGCACTTTTGCTACCTGGCCTGATCCGAGAATGCCTATCTTTTTTGAAGCCATATTATTGATCGGTTTATGTTGTTGGATTAAACTAATAATAAATACATTACAACCCGTCAGTTTAGTTCACATTAATGACATGAGAATAGGACTTATCTCGGATACACATGGTTTTCTCGATCAGAAGGTGTTTGAATACTTCAGCAACTGCGATGAAATATGGCATGCAGGAGATATAGGGGAGCCAGGTGTTACCGACTCGCTTTCAGAGTTTAAACCACTCCGGGCTGTGTTCGGCAACATCGATGGAAAAGACCTGCAGATCAAGTATCCGGAAGATGCGATCTTCGAGTGCGAGGGTTTGAAAATACTCATGACGCATATCGGAGGCGTGCCGCCGAGCTATAATCCAAGGTCGCGGAAGCTCATTGAATCACATCGCCCCGATATCTTTATATGTGGTCATTCACACATTCTAAAAATAGGACGCGACGCTAAACATAATCTGCTGTTCATCAATCCCGGCGCTGCGGGGAACCACGGATTTCATAAAATAAAAACCATTGTGCGGTTTGAGATCAGCGGAAAACAGATTGCGAATATGGAGGTCGTTGAGCTGGGAAAACGCGGACAGATCGACGCAAATTAAAAGCCCGCACTTTAAAGTACGGGCTTTTAATTACCGGCTCGTAATGTTGGATTAAACGTATTGATTCAGCATCACTGGCATGACCAGCATCAGAATATCTTCAGCCTTGTCCTTCTCAGCCGGAAGGATGACCCCGGCTTTATTTGGAGCTGACATAGTGAGTCTGATCTGTTCAGAATCGAGATTACCGAGCATTTCAATGAGGAATTTCGCATTGAAACCGATCTCGATGTCCTCGCCTTCGTGCTCGCAGCTAAGTCTTTCGTTGGCTTCGTTTGAAAAGTCAAGATCTTCCGCCGATATCTGAAGCTCGCTGCCTGTTATTTTAAGGCGAACCTGGTGTGTAGTCTTATTCGCGTAGATAGAGATACGTTTCAGCGCGCCGAGTAAATCGGTACGACTGATGGTCATCTTGATATTATTACCGGAAGGAATTACGTTCTCGTAATCAGGAAAACGCTCATCGATCAATCGGCAGATCATTCTGATATTACCGAATTTGAAGAAAGCGTTCGACATGTTGAAGTTGACTGTTACGTCAGTGTTCTCA
Source organism: uncultured Chryseosolibacter sp. (assembly GCA_966095595.1). GTDB lineage: Bacteria > Bacteroidota > Bacteroidia > Cytophagales > Cyclobacteriaceae > Chryseosolibacter. The sequence continues at coordinate 24,574 of CBHTUB010000019.1, forward strand.
GTCGGCAACGTAGCTTTCAACAGGTTCAATGCCTTGCGCGGGATGATGATCGAATTGCCGTTGTCGGATTTTACATCCGATCTTCTGTAACGAACAAGACGATGACCATCCGTAGAAACGAACGTCGTGTTCTTGTCGCCAAGATTTACGAAAACACCGGTCATCGCCGGGCGAAGTTCGTCGTTGCTTGTCGCGAAGATCGTATTATTTACAGCACGTCCGAGAACTTCGGAAGAGATCTCGGCGCTGAAGTCGTTGGAAACCGTAGGAACTTTAGGGAAATCTGTTGCATTCTCACCCGACAGCTTATAACGGCCGTTGTCAGAGATGATCTCTACGCTGTAGGTTGATTCATCGATTGAGAAAGTGACAGGTTGTTCCGGCAGGTTCTTCAACGTATCGAGCAAAATTCTAGCGGGAACCGCAATACTTCCCTTTTCCTTCGACTCGACCTGAAGCTCGGTGATCATGGACGTCTGGAGATCAGACGCTGTAACAGTCAATCCACCTTTTTCAAGCTCGAACAAAAAGTTTTCGAGGATCGGTACAACCGGGTTTGTTGTGATTACGCCGTTGATGTTTGAAAGCTGCTTAAGCAAGTAAGCAGAGTTGACAATAAACTTCATTCCTGAAAAAGTTGGTTTATGTTAGGGGGGTAAAGTTATAAAGAAAACGGAATTATAAAACGCCGATTTTCAGCTAAAAAAGACAAAAAATTATTGATTTTTCTTTGAAAAGAAGGACTTTCCCTTCGTCACGGTACGAATGCGCGCAGGCGAGAGATAAACGGGCTCTCCGTTCAGAATTCCATTCACTTTTGACTGATTATCAGTCGAAAATATTTTCAGATCGTAAGTTTTACTTCCAATGTCCGTAATCGTGATCCTCACGTCAAACTTACCCGTGTCGGCCGGCATCTCTGACGGATACCCGTCAACGGTCAGTCTGGCCACATCGTCAAGGTAATTGTAGAGCTTCGTTGTGTCGGTCGCCGGCAATTCATTGACCGCGAAATAGCCTTTTTGCATTGAGACGCTAAAGTTTTCGGAAGGTCGTGTCATGAATTTTGCGGCAAGGCTCTTAAAATTCTGCCAGTTAAAGCCAAAAGCCAACTTATCCCTGAAACCGCTCTCGTCCAGCTCGAAGATCCCCGAAACATAGACCCTGTAACCCGGAATGGTCATGACATAACTGTTGCGCTCATCTTCGGTCACAAACCACGCCACGGTTTTGCTTGTATTGCCTCCAGCGATGAATTCACCCCTTTTCGCTCCCGCCTGAAGCAAGACAACGCGCGTCCCGCGGTCACGAACAATCGATGTGACAGAGTCCTGCATCGCTCCCGACACGGCGCGTTTTGGCTCGGCCTGCTGCAGCGTTGCAAATAAAACCTGGATCATGTTTCTGTCTGCGCGATATACATCATCTACCATCCAGTACGAACCGTTGTACTTCAAGATGAGCGTATCATCTTTTCTTGTCATCCGGATCTCGTCGATCGACTTCAGATCGGCGGGCCGGAACAAGTTTTTATCAATCGCAACGGCATTGTCCCCTTCGAAAAACACGATCAGCGATCCCGTGATGAGCACCAGGACCACCAGCAAAATGGCGAGCGATTTATTTTTCTTCTCCTGTCCCATCATCTGTACGCATATTTACGCTTCCGCAACAACGACCTGACGACTCCAAAGACCACTAGCAGGACAACCGGCAGGACCAGGTTGATCATTTGCCATTTTACACGTTCTTCTACGATCCTTGCCTTATCCAGCGGTCTGATCTTTACTTCTTTATTGCGTGTTCGTATCAAACCATTTTCGTCCGTGAGATATGCGAGCATATTCATCAGCAGATCCTGGTTCGCGAACGTGTAATTTGTAAATGGATCGAAACCGAGTGCCTGAGGCTGACGCGTGCGCGGATTGACCTCATTACGGAGGATGTCTCCATCGGAGATCACAACAATTTTTGTTGAGGGACTCTGTTCGACGATCGGTCCGACCGCACCTTCAGGTAAAAAACGATTTCTATACAGGGAAGTAAACGTGCCTTCGAGCAGATATCCGACCGGAAGGAATGACTGATTGAACGAAGAAGGTTGTGGATCGGTCCGCAGCTGATTCAACGAAACATTGACGGGAGCCGTGAGTTTCTTCGAATACTGAGATGTGAAAAGTAATGGTGTTTTCTTAACTCCTGTAGCCTTCACCGTATCGATGCTGCTAACAAATTTTGTCACCACCGCATCAAGATTCCGTGTTGCAGGGTGATCGGCATAACGGTTGATCAATGGGAAATATGGCCACGGCATCAGCTGCACCTGCGGACGACTGCCTCGTGTTCCCGTCACAATCGGATAAGTACCGCTGTTCTGATCCTGGATGAGATCCATGTTGATCCTTACGCCATACTTAAAGAGCAGGTCATCGAGTCCGATGTTATACGGAAATGCAAAATAGTTTTCAACTGCAGCGCTATCCATCGATGCTTCCAGCTTATCGATCATCATCATTGCCTTCCCTCCCTTCATGATATACTGATCAAGATTGAATTTCTCAACCTCGCTGAACGGACGAATCGGCTTGGCGATCAACAGA
>CBHTUB010000020.1:0-27003 GCA_966095595.1 uncultured Chryseosolibacter sp.
AAAAACGCCGCTCACCGTCGGAGACTTTATCCTGATCCTCAATATTGCGATCTTTTCGGTCGCTGCCTATCTGATCGATATCGAGACTGCGCTCTATGCGATTCTAACCTACCTCGTTGCCTCGAAGACAGTCGATTTTGTCGTCCACGGTATAGAAGAATATACAAGCGTGATTATCGTGTCAGAGAGAAGCGCCGAGATCAAGGAAGCCATCATCACGCGTATGGGTCGCGGTGTCACTGTTCTGAAAGGCAAAAGCGGTTTTGGGAAACAAGGTCATCGCGACACCGACACAGATGTACTGTACTCGGTGATCACACGCCTCGAGCTACAGAAATTGAAGACCGAGATTGCCAAGATCGATGATGACGCCTTTGTGGTCGAGAATAGCGTCAATGATATTCGGGGAGGGATGATCAAAAAACGTCCATTGCACGACTAATGTGTTTTACCGATCCACTTTCGAAACTCCGGAGCCATTTCCTTGCTGACATGCACTTCCTCCGACACGGGAGGTTTCAGAAATATCCGGATCTTGCCATTGTCCGATCTGAATTTTTCGATCGCTGATATGTTCGAAATGAATTTTCTGTTAAGCCTGAAGAACGTTTTTGATGCCAGCGTATGCTCAAGCTCCGATATCGTTTTATCAACGATGTATTGCTTTCCGGAGATGTCCCTGACGAATACGATCCTGTGCTCGGTAAAAAAATAGGCGATTTGTTCAATGCCAAGAGCGAGATACTCTGTTCCTTTCTTGACCACTATTCGTTCCAGTTCCTTATCACGCGGTGTGTCGAGAAGGCTTGTAAGCTTGCTTTGTGAGAAATGGATCTGCAAATTGTTCAACTTTGCGATGCAGCGTTTAAGCTTGTCTTCAGTGATCGGCTTGAGCAGGTAATCGATGGAATTGAACTCGAAACTTTCCAGGATGTACTTGTCGTATGCCGTTGTGAATACCACAGGAAATTGAACCGGAATACTTCGGAAGATTTCGAAAGAATGATCGTCCGATAGCTGAATGTCGACAAATGCCACATCCGGGTGGGGATTGTTTTGAAGCCAGTCGATGGCATCCTTCACGCTGCTGATCTTGCCTACGATGTTTGTTTCCGGATCGAGCTCCTTCAACATCGACACGATCTTTTCCTGCGCCAGCAATTCGTCTTCAATGATCAGTACTTTCATCGTCAGTTATTCATTTGGATCAGTGGAAGACTTACCGAAAAGGTTCCATGCTCATTTTTGATCTGAATGGTTCGCTCAGTAATGATTCGAAAGCGTTCATTCAGATTTGTGAGACCTATGCCCGACGAATGCGTTACGTTTCTTTTCAGTCGTACAGGGTTGCGGATCATCAGGGTATTGTCCTCGATGCTTACATCGACGGTCAACGGGTGCTGGTGATTGATCTCATTGTGTTTTACGACATTCTCGAGTGCGACAAACACGGATGTCGGTGGAATGAGATATTGTTTTTCAAGGGAAATATCGAAGTTTCGCCTGAACCTGAGCGCATCGCCGAATCGCAGGTGTAGAAGCTCGGTGTATTTGTGTGTGAATTCCAGCTCATCTTCGAGGAGAACCAGTGTTTGATCTTTCTGACTCAAAATGTATCGATATACTTCTGCCAGGTTCTCCGTAAACTGGGACGCGCGTTGGGTGTCAGTAGCGATCAGGTAGGAAAGGGAGTTCAGGGAATTGAACATGAAGTGCGGGTCGATCTGATGTTTGAGGGATGAAAGCTCGGCTTCGGCTTTGGCCTTCGAGAGCTCCGCATTTTTTAACTGCTCGCTCTGCTGCTCCTTGAGCATGAATACGGTCTCGTATACGTGCGTGACAAACAGCACGCAGATCACGTTGATCAATACGACCACGTAAATGGCGGTCCAGTTGACATGATCAAAACCGGCAAAGCGATACCACATGCACAGCCACGCCACGGTGAGTGGTGATGTGTAAAAAATGTTGTTGACTATCAACAGAACTAGTTTTTCTACGGGCTTGTCGAACCACGTAAAACGTTTTCGTGTCCTGAACAACAAATAGCGGTTGCCTTGCCAGATGAGATAAGCGAGGGAGATGAAGTATACGTAGCCGATCCAGTACAGTGGGTGAGCGATCGTCAGATCTCCGAACAATCCGGTTACATTGGGTATAACGATCCCGAAGAACGGAATTCCGATGAGCCTGATCAATTTGTCGTCAAGCTTTACATCTTCCACATCGTCTCTGACACCGATCATGCTGCCTGGGGTTCACTTTTTTCCGTTTCGCGCAGCGGGCGCGGTTTGCAAATGATAAAGTTCGCAATTTCAACGTAGAAATGCTGGCCTATGAAAATAAAACTTCCATTTGTAATTGTTGTCTGTATGGTTTCCGTAAATCCGTTGAACGCCCAGAAGATCTCACGCAGTGCTACCCTTTCGCTCAAGAGCACCATTGATAAAGTGTTTCCACTCTTCGGCCCGATAAAGGAGAAAGCGTGGGCACATGGCTGGGATCCGGTGATCGTATCCGGAGAGGGAGATATCGCTGAACACATGATCTTCAAGACACATGGCCGCTATCATGATGAACCGGAATATCTGTGGGCTGTGACAAAATACACGCCGGAGAAATATCTGATCGAATATACGGTGAGCTCAAAGGACAGGCTGTGGTTCATCACTGTGCAATGCAAGGATGATGGGCCTTTAACACAGGCGGATGTGACCTATACCTACATTGGTCTCAGCCAATCGGCACATCAAAGGAATGTGGAGTCCATGGAAAGAATGTTTGCGAGGGGTCTCGGTGATTGGGAGGAAGCGATCAACCATTACCTCTTAACGGGAGATCAATTAAAAGATTAAATTAAATTTTAAACTTAAACCTACTGGTATATGGATCAATTCAACATTTGGGCAGTACTCGTTGCTGCGTTGTCAACATTTCTGATCGGTGGAATTTGGTATTCACCGGCTGTATTTGGGAAGGCGTGGATGAAGGAGAACGGATTTACGGAAGAAAGTCTCAAGAACGGCAATATGGCGAAGATATTTGGTCTTGCCTTCGTGCTTGGTTTGATCGCTGCCGTCAACCTTGCCATGTTTCTCGGGAAAGAGGTAACGGTCGGCCTTGGCGCGTTTTATGGGTTTCTTGCGGGCTTCGGATGGGTCGCAACGTTCGTGGGAACGCATTATCTCTTCGAAAGAAAATCATTCAGGCTATTCCTGATCAATGCCGGCTATAGCGTCGTGGCGCTCACGGTGATGGGCGTGATCATCGGCGCCTGGAAATAACAATAGACCATACCTTTAAAGAGAGCCGCCTGACGTGCGGCTTTTTTGTTTTCGGAACACCTCAAATCAAACTGTTGATTATCTTTGATCGCTGTGAGGTCGAATCCTGGTTACATATCCGAGTTTGGCGAGATATTGCTCTTCATCACGGGAGGTGCGCTCTTCCTGGTCATCACTTTTTTGGTGTCGCGTATGATCCGTCCCCACCGCCCGAATGCAGAGAAGCTTTCCACCTATGAGAGCGGCGAAGAGCCGGTGTCCGCTGCGTGGGCGCAATACAACGTCAGGTTTTATATCATCGCACTGGTCTTCATACTGTTTGAAGTGGAGATCATCTTTTTATTTCCATGGTCGACAATTTTTGCCGATAAGGAATTGATCCGGCAAACGAACGGTCAGTGGGCATGGTTTGCCGTAGTCGAGGCTGTTGTTTTCATACTTGTCCTGGCGCTCGGCCTGATCTACGCCTGGGTAAACGGACACCTCGACTGGATCAAGCCCGAGCCGAAACCAACGGATTACAAATCTCCCGTGCCACGGAACTTGTACGATAAGGTCAATCAACATTACGAAACAAAATCAAAATGAAGGCTTTTCTCGATCAGCGGTTTGAGAATGGGGGAGTGATCATCACGAAGCTCGAAGACCTGATCAATTGGGCGCGCCTTTCATCGATGTTCCCGATGACTTTCGGTATCGCTTGTTGTGCGATCGAGTTTATGAGCACGGGAACTACAGTCTATGACATGGATCGATTCGGGATGGCACCACGTGCAACTCCACGACAATCCGACGTGATGATCGTGGCGGGAACCGTGACATTTAAAATGGCGGAACGCATCAAAAGGCTCTATGAGCAGATGGCGGAACCGCGTTATGTGATCTCGATGGGCTCGTGCTCGAACTGCGGTGGGCCTTACTGGCAACACGGTTATCACGTTGTGAAGGGTGTGGACAGGATAGTACCTGTCGACATTTACGTGCCGGGGTGCCCGCCGAGACCCGAAGCATTGATCGGCGGATTTCTTAAACTACAGGAGAAGATCAGGAATGAAAGTGTCGTGGCGCCGAAGGCAATAGAGAACTTATTGGCAAAGGAGGCAAATGCAACAGTTTGATGATTTGTTGAAAACAATCAACCACTTCACGGGTTCCGGGCACCGTGTGGATGAAAATTCGTCGCCGCGGATCGTGATGCTCGAAAAGGAGCAGCTGGTTTCCGTTTGCCGTCATCTTCACGAAAATCCGCAGACTTACTTCGATATGCTGTCATGTGTGACCGCGCTCGACAATGGCCCCCAGGCCGGAACCATGGAAGTGGTTTATTATCTCTACTCGATACCATTCAACCATCATCTCGGTTTGAAGGTTATTCTCCCGAGAGAGAACCCTGAAATCGACACCGTCTCTTCCATCTGGAAAACGGCAGACTGGCATGAGCGTGAGGCTTACGACCTGTTCGGAATAAGATTCATTGGCCATCCCGACCTTCGGAGGATCTTATTGCCTGCAGACTGGGAGGGTTTTCCATTGAGGAAAGATTACAAGCATCAGGAGTATTACCGTAGCATTAAAGTAGAATACTGATGCCAACGAGTGAAATACAATTCAAACCCATAACCGACGGATTAAAGCTGTCGGAACCCGGTAAGCTCAAAGCGGAGAACCTGCGATCAGAAGAGATGATCGTCAATCTCGGTCCTCAACATCCATCCACTCACGGTGTGTTAAGGCTGGAGGTGCTGATGGACGGAGAGATCATACGGGAAGTTGTGCCCCACATTGGGTATCTCCACCGTTGTTTTGAAAAGCATGCTGAAAACCTTCCCTATAATCAGGTGATACCGTTCGTCGATCGGTTGGATTATGTCGCGGCGATGAACTGCGAGCATGTGTACGCGATGGGGGTGGAGAAAATGCTTGGTATCTCGGAACAGATCCCGAAACGGGTAGAGTATATCCGTGTGCTGATGTCCGAGATGAACAGGATCGCTTCGCATTTTATTGCGATAGGCACGTATGGCATGGATCTCGGCGCATTTACGCCTTTCTTCTGGATCATGCGCGACCGTGAGCACATCCTGAGGCTGCTGGAGTGGGTAAGTGGTGCGAGATTGCTCTACAACTACATGTGGATCGGAGGCTTGTTCTATGATCTTCCCATCGGATTCGAGTCGCGGTGCAGCGAATTCCTCACATACATCAAACCCAAGCTGAAGGAGCTGGAGGATATACTCATTCATAACAAAATATTCATTAACCGCACTGCGGGCGTAGGCGTATTGCCCCTTGACCTGGCGATCAATTGTGGTGTCACAGGTCCGATGCTTCGTGCGTCCGGCCTCCGGTTTGACTTGCGCAGGGTGGATGCCTATTCCGTGTATCCCGAGCTCGAGTTCAATATTCCGATCGGTGAAGGCAAAATGGGTAAGACAGGCGATTGCTGGGATCGCACCTGGGTTCGCATGCAGGAAATTTATGAGTCGATCCGCATCGCTGAGCAGTGTTTGGTACAGCTGACAACCGATCACAAACGTTCAGTGGAGTTCGATCCGCAGGCGCTGGTTCCGAAGAAGATCAGGCCGAAAGCTCAGGATCTGTATGTTCGTGGAGAAACTCCAAAGGGTGAGCTGGGTTTCTTTTTCCGGAGCGATGGCAAAAGCGATGTTCCTTTCCGGTGCAAGTGCCGGTCATGCTCGTTTGTCAATCTCTCCGTTCTTCCGGAAATTTCGAAAGGCATCCTTATTGCTGACCTGATTGCGATCATCGGGACCATCGATGTGGTAATGGGCGAAGTCGACCGTTAGTCAGTAGTTAGCAGAGTGGCCAATAGCCAAATGCCAACGGCCAATAACTCCGTGTCAATCTGCCAAACGGATCTGGAATATGAACTCTGAAATTTTGAAATTCCCGTTATGCTGAAAATACTCACTGCATCACAGATCAGGGAAGTTGATGCATACACAATCAAGAACGAACCCGTTTCTTCCATCGATCTGATGGAACGTGCATGCCGTGCTTTTGTATCATGGTTTACGCCACGATTCGATGGTAATATCAAGATCGGGATTGTCTGCGGCACAGGTAACAACGGGGGTGATGGACTCGGCATTGCCCGCCTGTTGTATGACTGGGGGTATCATGTGAAAGTGTGGATCGTGCGAGGCACATCTTCCGAATCGCCGGACTTTCAAACCAACCTGTCAAGACTTCCTGCCAAGGTTGAGCGATTCGATCTTGTCAACGGCATCTCGCCGGACGTATTCAGCAATCGCGATGTACTCATTGACGCGATCTTTGGAACCGGATTGTCGAGAAACGCGGAAGGGCTCTATGCCGACGTAATCAGGCTCTTCAATAAAGCGGATGCCGTTCGTATCGCTGTTGACATCCCGTCGGGAATGCGGACTGACGAGCTATCGGGAGATCCCGTTGTCAGGGCGGATTATACAGTCACTTTCCAGATTCCCAAGCTTGCGTTTTTTCTGCCTCAGAATCATCAATACACAGGGGAGTGGTGCATCGCCGATATTGGACTGAGCAAGCAAGCCATAGATAGTTCGGAGACGCAGCATTTTTATCTTCAAAAGAAGGACGTTCGTAAACTGATGAGGCCGCGTTCCAAATTTGACCACAAGGGAACATTTGGCCACGCGCTGCTGATCGCTGGTGGACATGGAAAGATGGGCGCATGTGTGTTGTCGGGACGCGCTGCGCTACGCTCAGGCGTGGGACTGCTGACCATTCATGCTCCCTCGGTAGGTTATCAGATCGTTCAGACAGCGTTGCCCGAGGCTATGACTACCGGATCGGCTGGGGACAGGCATTTCGCCGAGGCTCCGGAAAATGTTGCCAGGTACGATGCCCTGGGTATGGGCCCGGGGTTGGGACAAAATCCTGAAACGGCGAAGGCCCTCGAAACGGTGCTGCGTCAATATGACAAGCCTGTGGTCCTTGATGCCGATGCGCTTAATATTTTGGCGTCGAGATCGGAATTGTTGCATTTGATTCCCCAAAACAGCATTCTCACTCCACATCCGAAGGAGTTTGAACGATTGGCTGGTCCCTGGAAAAATGACTTCGAGAGACTGGAGAAGCTGAAAAATTTTGCCGCGAAAATAGGGTGCTACGTGATCCTGAAAGGCGCGTTTACGACCATTGCTACGCCAAAAAGGGTGATCTATTTCAATCCAACGGGCAATCCGGGGATGGCCACCGGTGGAACGGGGGATGTACTCACGGGTATTTTAACCGGCATTTTGGCACAAAATTATAGCAGTGAGGATTGCTGCTTGTTGGGTGTTTTTCTACATGGATTGGCAGGGGACCTCGCGGCGTCTGAACTGGGGATGACAAGCATGATCGCTTCCGATCTGGCAGATTATCTGCCGGCTGCCTTTAAAAAGTTAAATCGCGGGTAGATTTTTGAGAAAGGGTTAAAACTTTTGACCGATTTCTGTCATCAAAGGGGAAAAACGCGATTTTCTTGAGAACTTTGGTGCAGAATTTGTCGTATATCGAAAATAACACGTCTACAAAATGCGTTTAGCAAGGTTATTCATGGTTCTATTACTCGCTTTCTGCTCCGGCGTTGTGTTCGGACAGGTTGGTGGTAATGAGACTACGCCTGAACAACAGGACCCTGCTAAGTCTGTTCAAATTTTCCCTTACCCTGCAGCTGAATACGTTTCGATACGGTTAACACACATGCAGGTCTCAAAAATGAAGCTTACGGTTCTCAATATCCTCGGAAGTCAGGTTCCTACAGAAACCGAAGTTGTAGATGAGCACGAGCTGAGGATCCGTGTAAAGGAATTGCCCGCGGGATATTACTTCCTTGCCCTTAAGGACGAGGAGACCCAATATCGCGGCACTTTCAAGTTCCTGAAACGCTAGTTTACCAGCGCCTTCAGTTTTTCAATAAAACTATCGATGTCCTGCACGGTTGTGTCGAATGCGCACATTAACCGCACTTCTGACGTACGGTCATTCCAGATGTAAAAGAATGTGTGTTCCTGAAGAGCGCTGACGGTCTTTTCGGGAAGCAGGGCAAATACACCGTTCCCTTCGACCTTTTGTGTGATCCTGACGCCCGGGATCTTTTCGAGGCACGAGGCCAGATAAAACGCCATGTTGTTCGCGTGCGTAGCATTTTTCTTCCACAGCTCGTCCGTCAGCAATGCATCGAACTGTGCGGTGATGAATCTCATCTTCGAGTGCAGTTGCATACCCTGCTTGCGGACATATTTGAAATTCTCCACGAGGGAGCGGTTGAAAAAGACAATGGCCTCGCCGAACATCATGCCGTTCTTCGTGCCTCCGAATGACAGGACATCAACACCGACGTCTTTCGTGAATGACCTGAAGTCTTTCTTTAAAAACACGGCAGCATTCGATATCCGCGACCCGTCCATATGCAGGTACAAATTGTGTTTCCTGGCTACGTCGCTGATCGCCTTCAATTCGTCGGTTGTGTAAACCGTACCATATTCAGTCGATTGAGAGATCGAAATCACTTTGGCCTGCGGATGATGCTGATCGTCCACCCTTTGAATCCTGGCTTCGATCTCGTGCGCATAGATCTTTCCGTCTCTTGTGGGGATCGTCACGAGTTTGCAGCCCAGGAATTTTTCAGGCGCCGTCGATTCATCTACGTTGATGTGTGCGAGATCAGAGCAGATCACGGCGTGAAACGAACGCGTCATCGCGCTGAGTCCCAAAACATTTGCGCCGGTGCCGTTGTAGACGAAAAAGACCTCGATGTCATCTCCAAAGATGCGCTGAAATTTTTCCGTTGCCCGTTTTGTGAATTCGTCTGCACCGTACGATGCCGCATGTCCCTCGTTTGCAGTGATGATGGCTTTCAGTATCTCGGGATGCGCTCCCGCGTAGTTATCGCTGGCAAAGGTTCGTTTCTTCATGGTGTTAATGAGAGGTCGAAAAATAGTGGTAAGATTATTAAAAACCAGTATTTTGTAAGCTTAAAGACTATCGAATGCTGAACATACTGGTGCCAACGGATTTCTCCGACCTCTCGAAGATCGCGGTTCGCTATGCTGTCAGGATCGCGAACAAGTTGGACGGCAACATCACGCTGCTACACGTTATCGATTTCCAGCGGACGATGCGCTCTACGATCAAGCTGGAGACGAACAGTCGCGAGGTGGTCAAATCCATCAACGATCAGTTGGAGGAGCTGGTAGACGACGTTACAAGCCGGACACACGTAAAAACTCCCATACGGTGTGTCATCTCAAAAGGTCGCTCGTTCAGCGAGGCAGTCGTGAAGGAAGCCAAGAAGCTGCGGTCGGGTCTGATCATCATGGGAACAAAGGGCGCCACGGGTCTCAGGAAAACGTTACTGGGAAGCAATACCGTATCGGTGATAGAGGCGAGCAAGATCCCCGTGCTGGTTGTGCCTGAGCACGCGGAGTTCAAAACCTTCAGGAACGTCATCTACGCTACCGATCTCAGGCACCTCCAAAAGGAGCTGAACATCCTCATTCCCTATGTCGAGAAGTTCGGATCGACGATCCATATTCTGCACATTGTTCAGGACGGCGCCGATGTTGGCGAGCTCGAGGCGAAAATCGAAAAGGTTGTCCAGAAGCTGGCATATAAAAATATCGTAACGCTCGTCACTGTCGATATGGATGTGAACGCGGCCATCGATCAATATATCGGAGTGTCAAAGGCAGATGTTGTTACGATGTTCACACACGAGGCGAGCTTCTACGAGAAAGTCTTTGACAAAAGTCTGACACGAAAGATGGCTTTCCATGGGAGGATTCCATTGCTCGCGTTTAAGCAGAAGTGAAATCCTACGGAGTATATTTTTCGCAATGATTACGCGTCGTATTTTTCACCGCGGGCGGCGCTGAGGCGCAGGGGAATCGCAGGGATAAATACTTTAATCGAACCATTATTAAACAAAAGCCAATGCGACCAGGACGGTCGCATTCTTGTGCCGTATATGATTTTCAGATCTTAGAACTCGGCGTTGCCCGGAAATCTCGGATATGGAATCACATCGCGGATGTTGGTCATGCCCGTTACGAATAGCATGAGGCGCTCAAAACCAAGGCCGAATCCGCTGTGCGGAGCGGAGCCGAATTTTCTCAGCTCCATGTACCACCAGAGGTCCTTTTCGGGCAGGTTCAATTCCCTGACGCGTTTCTCGAGACGGTCATATCTTTCTTCACGCTGCGAACCTCCGATGATCTCGCCGATGCCAGGGAACAGAACGTCCATCGCGGCAACGGTTTTGCCATCTTCATTTTGTCTCATGTAGAAAGACTTGATCTCTGCAGGATAGTTAAAGAGGATGACGGGCTTCTTGAAATGTTTCTCGACGAGATAGCGCTCGTGCTCCGACTGGAGGTCGCTTCCCCATTGCTCGATGATGAACTGAAACTTCTTTTTCTTATTCGGTGTCGAGTTTTTAAGTATCTCGATGGCCTCCGTGTAGCTCAAGCGTTGGAAATCGTTTTCAGAGACGAACTTCAGGCGATCGAGCAGACCGAGCTCGCTTCGCTGATCCTGCGGTTTCGCCTGCTCTTCCTCTTTCGCCCGCTTGTCGAGGAAGTCGAGGTCCTCAGCACAGTTCGTCAGGGCGTAACGTACAAGATACTGGAGGAATTCCTGCGCCAGTTGCATGTTGTCCTGCAGATCATAAAAAGCCATCTCGGGCTCGATCATCCAGAACTCTGCAAGGTGACGTGTGGTGTTTGAGTTCTCGGCCCTGAATGTGGGACCGAAGGTATAGATATCGCCAAGGGCCATCGCATAGGTTTCCCCTTCGAGCTGTCCCGAAACTGTGAGGTTTGTTTCCCTTCCGAAGAAGTCTTCCCTGAAGTTTACCTTTCCGGTTTCGTCCTTGGGAGGGTTGTTGGGGTCCAGGGTGGTCACGCGGAACATTGCGCCGGCACCTTCGGCATCCGAGCCGGTGATCACCGGTGTATGGACATAATAAAAACCGCGGTCGTTGAAAAATTTGTGGACTGCAAAGGCCATCGCATGTCTCACGCGCATCACTGCTCCGAACGTGTTTGTCCTCGAACGGAGGTGTGCGATCTCCCTTAAAAACTCCAGCGAGTGTTTCTTGGGTTGAAGCGGATATTTTTCCGGATCGCTGTCACCCAGAATTTCGAATGAAGAAACTTTTACCTCTACCGTCTGGCCTTTTGCCGGAGAAGGGATCAATTCGCCCGTCACCGAAATACATGCGCCGGTGGTAATGCGCTTAAGTTGTACCTCTTCCGCATGATTGAAATCAACAACCGCCTGAATATTCTGAATGGTCGAACCATCATTGATGGCAATGAACTGGTTGCTTCTGAATGTTCTGACCCAACCCTGAACCATTACCTGCTGGCCCTTCGGTTCAGTAGCAAGGAGTTGTTTGATCTTTGTGCGTTTCATCTTAGTAACAAATGTTAGGAGAAATCAGGCATACACTGCCTGAAAGGACCGCAAAAAACGAAAAAACTTGTGGTATTTCATAGAGGAAAAATGCTGGTTGAAAACTTTAAGAAAGGAATTCTAGCCCGGTATTTGCAAAAGTTCGCTAACCGGCCATTTGCTGCAATTTTGGACGGAAATTGAACCTGTGAAGGTGTTTTGAAGGTTTTTTAAGTGACCTTAATTGATAAATTTGCAAATAGAAGTACAGGAGTAACAGATCAGCGATGCAAAAACTGGGTTTAAGCCAATCATTACAACAAAAGCTGTCGCCGCAGCAGATACAGTTCATCAAGCTGTTGCAGGTGCCTACGGCTGAGCTGGAGACCCGGATCGAGGAGGAATTGGAGGTCAATCCTGCGCTCGAAGAGGGTGAAGAAAAAGAGCCGATAGAGGAGAACTCCAATAGCGAGGATGATTTCCAGGAGTCGTCGGGAAGCGAAGAGGAGATCGATATAAAAGATTACCTGCGCGACGACGACTACAGTGGTTACAAGATGCAGGGGGATGGCGATGATGACGACGACAAGGAAATGCCGATCCCCATGGCCACCTCGTTGCATGAGCAACTGATGGGTCAGCTCGATTTCCTCGGCCTTGATGAGAGACAGTATGCCATAGGCAAACAGCTTATCGGAAGCATCGAATCAGATGGATACATTCGTCGTGAGCTCGAAGCCATCGTAAACGACCTGGCATTTTCACAGGGCGTTGATACGACACCCGACGAAGTTGAAGCGATCCTGAAAAAGATCCAGACGTTCGATCCTCCCGGAATCGCGGCCCGCAATCTACAGGAGTGTTTGCTGCTCCAGCTGGACCGGATGGACAACGGTCATGATATCGATGTTGCCGTTGCAAAAAAGATCATCGCCGAATGCTTTGACGAGTTCACCAAGAAGCATTACCAGAAGATACAGAAGAAGCTCGATACCGAAGATGAGGACTTTGTGCGGGATGCGATCGAGCTCATCGTGAAGCTGAATCCAAAGCCGGGTGGCGGAAGCAGTGCTACGATGGTCAAGAACCAATACATCATTCCCGACTTCATACTCACGAACAACAACGGAAAGCTCGAGCTCGCGCTGAATAGCCGCAACGCTCCCGAGCTTCGTATCAGCAGGTCGTATACGGAAATGTTCAAGGCTTACGACAAGAGTGATAAAAAGGATAAGAAGCTGAAAGATGCCGTCTCTTTTGTAAAGCAAAAGCTCGATGCCGCAAAATGGTTTATCGATGCCATCAAACAGCGTCAGCAAACATTGCTGCGGACCATGCGGGCTATCGTCGACTTTCAATATGACTTCTTCCTCGAAGGCGATGAGACCAAGCTGAAGCCCATGATCCTGAAAGACATCGCCAGCATGATCAATATGGATATCTCCACGGTTTCGCGCGTCGCGAGCAGCAAGGCTGTCCAGACCGACTTCGGGATCTATCCGCTCAAATATTTCTTCTCGGAGGGTATCACAACGGATTCCGGAGAGGAAGTGAGCAGTCGTGAAGTTAAGCAGATCATCAAGGACATCATTGACAAGGAGGACAAGAACAAGCCATTGTCTGATGACAAGCTGGAAAAGATCCTCAATGACAAAGGATATAACATTGCGAGAAGGACCGTGGCGAAATACAGAGAGCAGCTCAATATTCCTGTTGCACGTTTAAGAAAGGAGATCTAGGTGAATTCGCTCGCTCGTTTTGTTTCGTATGTATTTCATCCGCTGCTGCTCCCGACCTATCTGTTCATACTTTTGTCGCAAACCTTTCCTGCAGCACTCGATCCCATTCAGTCCGGATCACACCGGTTGTTCATCATACTGGTTGCTATCGTGACATTTGTATTGCCGGTGGTGAATCTGTTCTTTCTGAAAATGGTTCGCTCGATCCGATCGTTTCAAATGGTTGAAAGGCAGGAGAGGGTTGTCCCGTTTACGATGATCACCATTCTTTATGTGTGCGTGACCTATCTCTTCTATTCAAAAAGCAGGATCGGGTTGAACGATAATTTTATGAAGATCATGATCATCATCGACCTGCTCGCCATCGTAGCGACGATCTGCACGTTCTTCTTCAAGATCAGTATTCACAGCGTTGTGATCTGGGGGGTGATAGGAATTCTTATTCCGCTGAACAAGCTGACCGAACTGGATGCCTTGTTTTATCCCACCATTGCCGTTGTTTTGCTGGCGGGCATCATCATGTCGGCGAGATTGCAGCTCAATGTACATACACCGCGCGAAGTGATGCTGGGGAGCGTGGCAGGGCTTGCAACGGGGATTGCGGGAATGCTCGTTTTGTTTCAGAACTAAAACCAACTATGGCTGCCTATAAATTTCTTCTCTATAACACCGAAAACGGTGTTGCCACCATTACCCTCAATCGCCCGGAAGTTTACAATGCGTTGAACGATGAGATCACCTTCGAGCTTCAGGATGCCTTCAAGGCAGTTGCGAAGGATGACGCAGTTCGCGTAGTCGTACTGACAGGCGAAGGCAAGGCATTTTGTTCCGGCCAGGATCTAAAGTCATCCTCGACCCAGCAGAACAAGTCATTTCTCGATTCCCTTCATAAACGGTACAACCCTATCATCCGTGCGATGAGATCGCTGCCCAAGCCTATCGTTTGCCGTCTTAACGGCGTGGCTGCGGGTGCAGGTTGCTCGATTGCGCTTGCGTGCGATGTGATCGTGGCTTCCGAAGAAGCAACGCTGATCGAGGTGTTTATCAACATCGGTCTGGTTCCCGACTCGGGCTCGTCATATTTTCTCCCTCGTCTGGTCGGTATGTCGAAAGCATTCGAGCTCTGCACGATGGGCACGCGTGTCAAGGCTTCCGAAGCTGCTGCAATGGGATTGATCAGTAAAGCGGTTCCCGCCGATCAGCTCGATGCCGCGGTGAAAGGTTACACGGATTACTACGCAAATGCCCCTACAAAGGCGATCGGACTGATCAAAAAGATGCTCAATAAATCTGCGACGTCGTCGCTGGACGAGATGCTGGATTACGAAGCTTACTGCCAGGAAATAGCAGGAAACAGTGCCGACTATCGCGAGGGTGTGACAGCATTCATTGAAAAGAGGAAGCCGAATTTCAAAGGGAAATAGCGTTGAGGGTCGACGGGACCCTTTAGACCGGTTGAGGAAGCTTGGTATCTAATGTCATAGTGCGGCTCTATCTTTACTCAAAACCAATTGAAGGAAAGAGTTCACCAAATCGATCTGTTCAGATTCATTGCGGCACTGAGTGTTGTACTGTATCATTATTTATTTCGTGGATATGCAGCCGATGATCGGACGACGCTGAACATGGTAGAGGCTGGCGCCTATTTCAGGTATGGATATCTCGGGGTGCATTGGTTTTTTATTATCAGTGGTTTCGTTATTCCCCTTTCAATCAAAAACCAATCGTTGAAAGGTTTTTTAACAGCAAGATTCATCAGGCTTTACCCGGCGTATTGGTTCGCCGTGATTGCAACCTTTGCCACGGTTACGCTATTTGGAGCTCCCCGTTTCGCTGCGACGGTCAAACAGGCAATTGTCAACCTTTCAATGCTTCAGAGCTTCATAGGCGTTGATCACATCGACGGCTCGTACTGGTCGTTAGTTATAGAGCTGAAATTTTATTTTCTCATCGGGATATTTGTGGTAGCCCGGAAGTTTTTGAAAAAGGTGGGGATGGAGTCGCTCGCAACGGGCTGGCTTGTCCTTACTATTATCTATTACTTTTATAGGGATGCGGCAATCATTCGGGCGGCCAACTATTTTCTTTTTTTTGACTTCAGTGCGTTGTTCATCGCCGGGATCACGTTCTTTTACATCTTTGAAAATGGTGTAACATTCAAAAGAGTATCGACACTTGTGCTGTGTTTAGTCACTTCCTTCCTCTTCGAAGCAGATACCAACCGGAGTTTGTCGATTCATTATCGGGCTGAGTTCCTACCTTACATTTCGTGTTCGCTATTAACTGTGTTCTTTGTGTTGATGTTTTTAGTATCAATCAGGAGATCAGAGGTGATCAATTCTTCCAGATGGGTGCAGATTGGTGCGTTGACTTATCCGCTCTACCTGATACATCAGGATATCGGCTACATCATATTTAACAATCTTGGTGAATACTTCAACCGGTTCTTTTTATTCGGAGTGACAACGGTTTTCATGATCGTGGCGGCGTATGCAATTAACAGGAAAATGGAGGTTCCGGTAGCGCGTTTTCTTCGCGCGAGGCTTAACCCGCTGCTTGACCAGGCATTTGCCCGCGCGCGGACATGACATTCATTGGCCGGGCATCGGTACGGCGGACGTCTTCGTTAGTGGCTTAAGGACCGTTTTCGGATACACAGCTATTTCTGATCCCTCTGCAAGGAATACCGATGCGGGTTTTTCGTTCGCCAGGAATCCGAACTCCTCTCCATACAGTTTTTCAAAATCAACCCGGATCTCGAAGTCATTTACGGGGTAGATATTCCATCTCGGATGCTCCACTTTGTATTCGAACGTGGTCTTGTCGTCTGCTTTGGTATAACCCCAATAGTGTTCAAGGATAAATTCCTCGTCGCTACCTGGAGCAATGGGGTGTGCGGTGGGGAGTGCGTTTACGGTGAGGGCGTTCCACGAACTTGTTTTCCATTTATACTGCACGTTCAGATCGAGGGGCGTTTCATTCCACTCATGAGCAGTGGGGAGTGTGATGTATTTTTCCTTGTAGAGAAAATTCGCGATAAAGGACAACGCAGGTTTTGGAACGATCTCCCTGATAAAGCCAACGCCCCTTTTGATCTCGTCCCTGTCCTGATAATAAACGTAGTAACGCAGGTTGATCTCTTCGAAGTTGATGTGGAACGGAATGCTTACGCCTTTCACCCGCGTGTTGAGGAACATAAAGCCAACGAGGCTCACATAACACACTCCCTTGTGTAGGTCAAGCTGCGTGAGGTGCGGGACGTGGTCTTTCAAAAGCTTTGGATCGATGGCGTAATTTGCCATCGCAAGTTTTCTCCATTCGGCTGTCAGGAAAGGCTTCATGCGGAATATCGGCAAGCGGCATTGAGATTTGCCACTCAAATAAAGGTACAACAATCCATCCTTATTTGGCCTATTCTTATTTAAACACAGGATCATACTCAGGCTCGTTCGTGCTATCTTTCAAAAAATCTAAATCTATGCTCAGACTGCTCTGCTCATTTATGGTCATCATGTTGTTTGCTGCCGCGGCATGGTCGCAAAAGCTTGATATGGAAAAGATGAAGGGTATGAAGCCGCGTAATATCGGTCCGGGCGGCATGAGCGGGCGCATCACGGCGATCGATGTGGTGATCAGGGATCCGTCGGTCATTTATGCAGGAGCGGCATCGGGTGGCGTTTGGAAGTCGACGAGCGGTGGCATCAACTGGCAGCCACTGTTTGAAAAAGAGAACACGATGTCCGTCGGGGCGATTGCCATTCAGCAGGATAACCCCTCCGTTGTATGGGTAGGAACGGGCGAGGGAAATCCAAGAAACAGCCTGAATGGGGGTTATGGTATTTACAAAACACTTGATGGCGGAAAGACCTGGAAGGTGATGGGACTGGAAAAGACACGTCATATCCACCGTATAGTGATCGACCCTAAAAACCCGCAGACCGTTTATGTCGCTGCGATTGGCTCCCCATGGGGTGAGCATCCGGAGCGCGGAGTTTACAAAACTACCGATGGCGGCGAGACGTGGAATAAGATCCTGTTCGTCAATGAAAAAACAGGCTGTGCGGACCTCGTGATGGATCCCACCAATCCGAACAAGCTCATTGCTTCCATGTGGGAGCACCGCAGACAACCGTGGACATTCAGGTCAGGCGGACCGGGATCAGGCATTCACATTACATACGATGCCGGTAAAACATGGAAAAGGCTTTCTGAAAAAGACGGCATCCCCGAAGGCGAGCTTGGCCGCGTAGGGGTTGCCATTGCGCGCAATAAACCCGATGTGATCTATGCCTTGATCGAATCAAAAAAGAATGCATTGTATCGTTCGACTGACGGTGGAGCAAAGTGGTCGATGGTCAATGACAAAATGAACGAGATCGGCGATCGGCCATTTTATTACGCTGAAATATATGTCGATCCCAGGAATGAAAATCGCTTGTATACGATCTTCTCGAGGGTGAACGTAAGCGAGGACGGCGGAAAGTCGTTTCGTGAATTGTTGCCGTACTCGGGTGTTCATCCAGATCATCATGCGTGGTGGATTCATCCGGAAAATCCGTCGTTCATCATCGATGGGAATGATGGCGGTTTGAATATCACGCGCGACATGGGTAAGAACTGGCAATTTGTCGAGAATATTCCCGTCGGACAATTCTATCATGTCAATGTCGACCTGGATCATCCCTATAATGTCTACGGTGGGCTGCAAGACAATGGCTCGTGGATAGGCCCTGCCTACGTGTGGAAGGACGACGGTATCAGGAACAGTTATTGGCAGATGGTTTTATTTGGCGACGGCTTCGATGTGTCGCCCGATCCGGAAAACAACCGGTATGGCTATGCGATGGCGCAGCAGGGATATCTCGGCAGGTATGACAAGCAGACCGGTCACGTGAAGATGATCCGTCCCACACATCCCGACATCAGGACCAAGCTTCGCTATAATTGGAATTCGGCATTTGCACAGGACCCCTTCGATGCTTCGACGATCTATTATGGAAGTCAGTTCGTTCACAAGAGCACTGACCGTGGAAACACCTGGCAGGTGATTTCGTCCGATCTCACCACGAACGATCCTGAAAAACAAAAACAATATGAGAGCGGCGGCCTCACGATGGATGCCACAGGTGCGGAAAATCATTGCACCATCCTGGCGATCACACCCAGCACCCTGCGACGTGGCGTGATCTGGGTGGGCACAGACGATGGCAAAGTACAACTCACCACCGACGGAGGTAAGACCTGGAATGACGTAACCCCAAAAGCCGGCGTACCTTCAAATGCCTGGATACCTCAGGTAAAGGCGAGTACCTATGCCGTTGGCGAAGCCTTTGTAGTGATCAACAACTATCGGCAGTTCGATTATAAACCTTACTTGCTTCGTACAAGAGATTTCGGAAAGACTTGGACACACATGGTCAACGCTTCCCAGGTGGGAGAGAACAACTACGTGCTTTCAATGGTGCAAGATCCGGTAGAACCGAAATTGATCTTTCTGGGCACAGAGAATGGTCTATTTGTAACGCTCGATGAAGGCAAGACCTGGAACAGATGGACCGCAGAGTATCCGGCAGGCGTTCCAACGATGGACATGGTGATCCATCCGCGCGAGCATGATCTCGTGATCGGAACATTCGGTCGCGGTGTGTACGTACTGGACGACATTCGGCCATTGCGACAGATGGTGAAGGAGGGAACGCAGTTGCTCGACCGGAAGCTTCATCTTTTCGATCCGGTTGACGCCTATTATGTACAGACCCAGGATGCCACAGGTGTTTTGTTTCCGGGCAACGGAATGTTCATCGGAGCAAACAAGGCTTTTGGGACTCAACTGACCTATGTGATCAACAAACCGGAGAAAAAGAAAGCGGACAGTACCACTACGCCGAAGGTTGAAAAGAAAAATGAAAGCAAATCACGCAGGAAGGCGGATGAGTCACAGGTACCGCCGATAAAAAAAGATTCAATGGCTGTAAAAACTGATTCGACAAAACATAAACAGCCTGCGTTCGACTCGCTCAAGGTTGAAATATTCGACACTACAGGAAAGAAGATCCGCACGATAAAACAAAAGGCGCCGGACGACAATGGTGTGAACAGATTTGTATGGCCCCTCACTTCGAAAGGAGAGTTGGCGCCGTCGCGCGAGGCTCCTAAAAGCACGGTTGAACCAGGGGGATATCCGGTATTGCCCGGTGTGTACAAGATCAGGTTCACTTTCGGAGACGCGAAAGACTCGACGGAAGTCAACGTGAAACCGGATCCGCGTTACAAGATCGATCCGATGGTGTATCAGGAACGACACAAGATGTTGCAGGACCTTCAGGGTCTTACCGCACTATGCAATGAAGCTGCGAGAAGATTGCGGGAGTCGAAGGCAGTAGCAGAGGAGTTCGAGATTAAACTTAAAGATCGCAAGGGCGACGAGTATAAGATAGCCATCGACAAGACGAAGGCTATAAAAGATTCGATAGCAAGTGTTTTTGACTACATGCTCGGAAAGGAAGATAAAAGGCAGGGTATCGTTGCACGGAAGGATCCGGCTCCTGTGTCGTTCATTGGAAACGCCGCGTTCTATATTTCTGCATCCCTCGATCCCGTGAGTGAAACAGATCGGAGGGTCTTCAATTTCGCCGGGCAGGAAATCGGCAGGGTGCTCGACAGGGTAAATCGGTTTTATGAATCGCATTGGAAGGACTACCGGCAGGCTATGGAAAAACTGGTGATTTCCCCGTTCAAGGACTACGAACCGCTTGGGAAATAGGCCTTGTTCGGCTGATTTTGATGGGTTTTATCATTTGAAGAGCAGACGTCGCCCCAATGACCGACACAATTGACCGTTGGCTGCGGACTGCCGTTATGCAGAGGACTATTTCACGTACTAAATGTTCCTTTCATCCGGTCCTTGGACTGCGGAAAACGCCATACGTTTTGTATTTTTGGCATGGATGTGGATTGTAATAGCCGTTAGACCCCAAGATCAATCGTGAAACGCTTTTTTATACCCCTTTTTCTGATCGTAGCTGCCTGTAGTCACAAGGTGCAGCAAGCTGATGTCGAGTCGAATAAACCTTCGTGGCTGAAGACCGAACCATACCAGGAAGGGTATTATACAGGCGTTGGTCATAGTGTAAAGGACGGCTCGAACAACTATATCCAGTCCGCAAAAAAAAGCGCGTTCGATGACCTCGTGTCCCAGATAAAAGTGAACGTGTCCAGTACCTCGGTTCTGAGCACGATGGAATTCGATAAAAAATTCCAGGAGCAATATGAGCAGGTAGTTCAGACAACTGCGGCTGACGACATCGAGGAGTTTGAAATGGTGGATGCCTGGGAAGATGAGAGGAATTACTGGGTCTATTATCGCCTTTCGATAGCGCGGTATCGCCAGATAAAGGAAGAGCAAAAGCGCAATGCTGTCACCCTTGCTACGGATTACTTTCAGAAAGCGCGTGCAGCGGAGGCAAGCAATGAGACATTACAAGCCATAGGATTTTACTTTCAGGCTTTTCGTTCAATCGAGAAATATCTTGCAGAGCCGATCAAGGTGACCATCAACAACGAGGAAGTGCTCATCGTGAATGAGACGTATGCTTCGATCCAGCGCCTGCTCGACAAGATCGTTGTGAGAGTGGACCCTTCCGAGATCCTCATGAACAGGAGGGTTGCGCAGACCCAGCATAATGTAACTGCCAGGACCACCTATAAGGACGGCTCTGTAGCAAGTGAAGTTCCCCTCACCGCAGCGTTTGTGAAAGGCGAAGGTGATATATTTCCAACCTATAAAACCGATGAAAATGGATTGGCAAAGATCCTGATCAACAAGATCGGTTCAAAAGATCTTGAACAGACCATAGGGGTAAAGGTCAATCTGGATGTCTTAACATCGGGAAGCAAGTCGGCCGTGTTCGAGCTTGTAGCCAAAACTTTACGTGTTCCGGGAGCACAGATCATGATGCGCGTGCAGCGCCCCGTGGTTTACGTGACAGCGGATGAAAAGAGCTTCGGAGCAAACAAGGTGAATGCCCAGATCACCAATCGACTCAAGAACCTGCTGGCGAATAACGGATTTGAATTCACCGATAACAAGAACTCGGCTGATCTCTGGTTCGATATCAAGGCGGACTCTGAAAAGGGATCGGTCTCGGGAAGCATATACATCACTTACCTGACTAGTGTCATCCGCGTTACTGCGATGAAGGAAGGCAAGGAGATCTATGCCACTACGCTTGATCGCGTGAAGGGCTATGGGCTGGATTATGACAAGTCGAGTGTAGATGCGTATAATAAGGCTATGGAAACGCTCGAGAAAGAACGTGTGCGCGAGATCATCGCAACTGTACTTCAATAAAAAGTTCCTATACTTGTAAAATCTGGTATTGTAATTGTAATTAACAGTTTAAATAAACTTAATATCGCTAACTAATAATGCTCACTAGAATATGAAAAATTTGACTTACTCATCGTTGATCCTCGCTGCACTTGCTGTTACAGCAATGGTTAGTTGTAAGAGCAAGAAAGAGGCTACGCCTAAGGGTGAAACTGAGGTTGTGATCCCTTGCTCGGGTTCTGATTACTTCACTACCAAGCAGGCCTTCCGCGCCAACTCGAGCGGTGAAAGCCAGGATCAGAATACAGCCAAGAAAAAAGCGCTCACCAACGCACGCAATGAGCTTGCCCAGGCTATTCAGACCACGGTAAAAACTGTTACCGACAACTACGTGAACTCACGTGAGATGAATAACCGCGAAGAGCTTGAGGAACGTTTCGAGAGCCTCAACCGCGAAGTTGTAGATCAGACACTTTCAGGTATCCGTACCATCTGTGAAAAGAACATGATCACGCAGCAGGGTACTTACAAGAGCTATATCGCGATCGAGCTTTCAGCTGATGAGCTTGTTACCAAATACAACGAGCGCCTTTCAAAAGACGAAAGACTGAAGATCGACTACGACTACGAGAAGTTCAAGGAAACTTTCGATAAGGAAATGGAGAAGATGGGCGGTAAGTAATCAGTACCTGCTCATGCAAAAAGCGAAGGCCAACCCTTCGCTTTTTTTATTATTGAGAATCACATCGCGTTTATGTAGATTCAGGAATGGCTGGCTATTCAGGAACACCACTTCAAAAGAAATTGGGCTTGAAGACCGGTATGCGTTGCTGCATGCTGGATGGACCTGATGATTATTTCGATCTCATTCATCCGCTGCCCGACGACGTTGAATGGTCGCAGAAATTGAACGGATCGTTCGACTTTATTCATCTCTTCGTTCGCGATCAGAAGCTCTTTCAGAAGAAATTCCTGCAGTGTAAATCCAAGATCGCCGATGATGGGATGATCTGGGTATCGTGGCCGAAGAAAGCAGCGAAAATGGAAACGGATCTGGACGAGAACATCATCCGCGACTTCGGTCTAAAGTCAGGTCTCGTCGATGTGAAAGTATGCGCGGTCGACGAGACCTGGTCAGGCTTGAAATTCGTGTACCGTGTGAAAGACAGAAAGGGTTAGAAGCTTGACAGGGAAAATCCTATTGTATAGGTCGCAAAATCCTTGATCTCCTTATCGCCGGGACCAGTAGGACTCTCGCCATCCTTAAACAGGTTCGTCATATTATAATACGTGAACAGGCTGAAGTTCCCGTCTTGCTTGCTTTTGAACTTATACATGTCGCCGTCCTCTTTGTATTTGACTTTGGTAAACCCGTCATACATGTAGCCGACGCGGCCGCCGACAGAGGCTTTGAATGTGCGCGAAGGATCTTCCGGTTTGCTGCTGTACTTGATCTCCACCGGAATGTCGATGTAGTTGGTGATCAGCTGACTCTTTTTCAATGATACCAGGTCGATATCTGCACCAGAAAGGAGTTTAAGCGAGTCACCGGAAAAAGCCAGGGTTCTTTTGTTTTTGAACTTGAAACGCTCGAGGCTCAGTCCGATGCCTGGCACGAGGCTAAACCGTGATTTGAGGATCCTGATGTCGTATTGATAGTAAATATTGACGGTTCTCGAGCCCCAAAGTCCCAGGGAAAAGGCATCGGAGCTACCGGGCGCACGGTTCAGTCCAAGTTCGAGGACGAATGTGCCTGGGATATCCGGCCGGCCGATCTTCTTTCCTGTGGTGGGTGTATTGTCGGTTGTTTGGGAGAAAGCTGTTATCGAGAGTATGGTGAAAAATGCCAGAGAAGCCAGTTTTTGAAGAGTCATGCGTATTTTTATCATGAAATAAGGTCCAAAATTAAGTTTTTTGTGCGCCGGGCCAAATGGTTTTTTTGGTTGAGCAAATTTATTCTTTACATTTGCAGTCCTAAAAAACAAGGTATTTCGAACTAAACGACGGTCTGGCGATAAGAGTACCGGAAGGCGGAAAAAGTTCTAAAGAATATCCAGTTTTGGAGACTTGCACTCGTAGCTCAACCGAATACCCTCCTTCGCGGGGCGCTTCGGCGGGCAAGGAGCATAAGACTATGGATCAGGAGGGTTCGTAGAAAAAAATATTGCACTCGTAGCTCAACTGAATACCCTCCTTCGCGGGGCGCTTCGGCGGGCAAGGAGAATGAGACTATGGATCAGAATGGTTCGTAGAAAAAAATATTGCACTCGTAGCTCAACTGAATAGAGCATCTGACTACGGATCAGAAGGTTCGGGGTTTGAATCCCTGCGAGTGCACACTGTAAGATCCTGATGGCAAAAAAGGCTGTCAGGATTTTTTTTTGATCGCATGCCAGTTGACGGAGGGAGCCAACCGTAGCAGACTGGTCTGACGATTCGGTACCACTTGTTCCTGCCATCACAGGAAAAATTTGGCGACATCTCCGAGTTTCTTTCTTCTCAGTTCGGGAACGTAACACTCGTCAGCCGGCAGCCCGACCGGGACAAGCAAGAACGGTTTTTCGTTTGCAGGCCGATCAAGCAGCGCGCTTAAAAAATTCATCGGACTTGGAGTATGGGTGAGCGCTACCAATCCTGCGTTGTGGATCGCACAAAGTAAAAAACCACAGGCGATTCCGACAGATTCGTTGACGTAGTAGTTCAGGGATCTCGCTGCGGCCGATTTGTTATACGATCTTTTGAACACGACAATCAGGTAGGGTGCTACCTCCAGGAATTCCTTCGACCAGTCGGTTTGCAACGGCTTCAGGTCTTCGATCCATTCCGGGCTCATTCTTCCGTGATAATTCTCGAATTCTTCCTTTTCTGCAGCCTGACGTATCCTCGCTTTCAGTTCCGGATTAGCCACAATGCAAAATGTCCAGGGTTGCTTATGCGCGCCAGAGGGAGCAGTGGAAGCTGACTTGACAATGTTCTCAATGATCTCAATAGGAAATTGTTTATCGGAGAATGTTCGGACGCTTCGCCGTGAGTCGATCCATTGGTAGAAATTTTTACTATCACGGATCATTTCGTCCTCCTGCCTGCGCCCGATCGTATAGGGAATAAATGGATAACCATTGATAATGTGCGGTTTCATGGTGATGCTTTTTTGTTCAATAAAGTAATTCACTTCTGTCAATTTTTGTCGCTCTTCTGACGTTTTTACATATATCCAAAAACTATCAGATGATAGAATATCCGGCTTCAAGGATCCTTTAATAAGAGATGTCTTCTGTGCGACACTATATTTCCTGCGAGAGTTGTATCGTAGAATCCTTATGAAGAATGTCAGGATAGGAATCGCGCAGTTCAGCCCTGTGGCTTTCAACTTGCGGGCAAGCCTCGAGAAACTGCAACAAATAATCGTATCGGCGGCAAAGGAAAAGATCGACTTGCTCGTCATGGGGGAAACCTGGCTATGCGGTTACCCTGCGTGGCTGGATCATTGTCCGAACATCGGCCGCTGGGACGACCCACGGATGAAAGACGTGTTTTTAAAGATCCATAAAAACTCAGTAACGATTCCCGGGCCGGAGATTGATTTCATCTGCAGGCTGTCGCATAAACATGCGCTTACCATCTGCATAGGAGTAAATGAAAAAATACGCAGCGGACCTGGAAATGGAACGATCTATAATTCTATGGTATTGATCGGACCTAACGGTGAGCTGCTAAATCATCATCGTAAATTGATCCCCACATTCACCGAAAAATTACTGTATGGTTATGGTGATGCTGCAGGGCTGAAGGCGGTCGATACACCGTATGCCCGAATCGGCGGCAGCATTTGCTGGGAGCACTGGATGCCACTTTGCAGACAATCACTTCACGATTCGGGTGAAGACATCCATATCGCACTTTGGCCGGGCATGAATCGGCTCCATGAAGTTGCAACCTGTCATTATGCTATTGAGGGCAGATGTCATGTCATTGCTGCGTGTCAGGTCGGAACGGTAGAGGATTTTCCGAAGGAATTGGAGTTGCCTGAGCACCTGATGGGAAATCCGAAAGAGTTGGTTTTGAGGGGAGGTAGCTGCGTAGTTGGACCTGACGGAGAATTTCTTACCCGACCGCTATTTGATCAGGAGGCGTTGATCGTATGCGAGCTCGACCTCACGAAAAACATCAGGGAACGGATGACGCTGGATACATCTGGTCACTATCAAAGAAGGGATATATTCAATTTCACTTTCGATAATAATCGATCTTAGCAATAACATTGCATGCCTCGGCTGTTAATACATGCTGCGTGGTACTGTGTAGCATTGTACGGCATTTGGAACACTGACATCGTCATAGGAATATCAGTAGAGAGAAGACTGGTCGGAGATTCGATGTGTTATACCTTCGATGGTCCTCTTGTGCGTCTATGCGCGGTTGGCTTCAATTAACGCTGCTTCAAAATCTTTTCCTACATGCGTTGGTGCCAGGAAGTTTTTCGGATGCCTGCATGGTTGCCGAATATCGTCGGCATATACAAGTGGTTGACATTTGCGTGCAGTCTCACCGTTGAATATTGTGGCGCACTTTGTAACATTTGATACATTTCACTATGCATTATCAGGATTTTGTCAGCAAAACGACTGCGCTATAGACAGATCACATATAATCTCACTTTAAAAAGAATATGAAATCTTCAGTAGCTCTCGTCTTTTCGATCGTGATGATTCTATTTGTGCTAACAGTAGAAAGTAGAGGTCAAACATCGTTTCCGGGTATTTATCCCTCTCCGGTTAATATTGGTTCGGCGCAGAGTCTGCTTGGTGCAGAGTGTGGAGACGTAAACAATGATGGACATCTTGATGTTGTGGTCATCGACTACGCGACAAGGTCATTGTATACGTTGCTCGCATACGGAACAACCGGAAATTTTGTGACGCCAGCTTCCGCGAGCAGCCTTAACGGGGTGTCTTTCGGCGATTTTCCTTTGCTGGGAGACTTTGATAATGACGGACGTCTTGACGTGGTCACCAGTTCCGTAGTTACGCGCGGGCAAGGGAACGGATTATTTCAGGTCGTGAACTCGAGTGCGTCCTTTTGCACAACGGCGAGAGTCACCGATGTGAACCGGGATGGACTGGCAGATATCGTTGGTGTAAATTACAACAATGCGACATTGACTGCCGACCTTGGCCTGGGTAACAGCTTGTTCAACAAATCGTCCTACTCATTGGGAGTAGGTGTGTCATATCCTCAGGACGTCATCGTA
>CBHTUB010000021.1:0-26086 GCA_966095595.1 uncultured Chryseosolibacter sp.
CGAGTTCAACAAGTTCCATGTCAACATATTGCAGCCACCGCCGGACGAAGCGCAGAAACCTGATGACTTCAGAAGTGGAATGACGGGCGACGCCGCAGTGACGCATGAGCGCTTAAATCATTCTGAAAAGCTGATTACACTTGGGCAGCTGACTGTGGGTATTGCCCATGAATTGAACAATCCGTTGAACTTCATTTCGGGTGGAATTGTCAACCTGCGTTACCAGCTTAGTCTTGTGAGCGGAAAAGCCAGTGGCATCGATCCGGGTATTCTTTCGGACCTTGATACATCATTGAGCATCGTAACAAGTGGTTGTGACCGTGCAATAAGGATCATCAATAGTCTTAAAAAGATCACCTATGAAGGGCCTCAGGTGATTGAGGAGGCTGATATCATTGAAAACCTTGAGTCAACACTCTTGCTTATTCAGAGCGAGACCAGGAACAGAATAACAATACACAGACACTATAAAGAAGTTCCGCGGGTAGAGTGTAACATAGGTGCGATCAATCAGGTCTTTCTTAATTTGCTTATCAATGCCGTGCAAGCGATAGAAAATGCAGGAAACATAACGCTTGGCGTTTCAGCCGACGAGCAGCGCAACACCCTGGCCATAAAGATCAAGGATGATGGTGTCGGCATACCAGAATCGTGTATGCCCCACGTATTCGACATTTACTTTACTACCAAGCCGATAGGAAAGGGAACAGGGCTGGGATTACCGATCAGTCGTAATATCGTGCTTAGGCATAACGGAAAGCTTGAAATACAAAGCCGAGTCGGGAAAGGGACAGAGGTCTCTGTGAGACTACCGATCAGACAAAACCAGAACTGCTACTAAAAGTAATGCTCCTGATCCTAAAGATTTCAAATCCCCGAATCTCATGCATACGACTATAGTTCAAATTCTATTGAATTGCTGACTCTTTGTATTGGTGTGGTACAGCCTTCGTTCTTTTCTTTAGCTCAGAGAAGCGGATAGTTACCGTTGTGCCCTCACCCAGTTTTGAGTCACATGACAAATGGGCACCCATTTTTTCGAGAAACTCCTTGCAAATAAGCAAGCCCACTCCGGCACCTTTTTCAAGGCGGGTACCGAGAGTTGAGATTTTTATCTCCCAATTGAACAAACTTGTCAATTGATCGGTTGTCATGCCTACACCGTCGTCCTGAATGGTAAGTATGTTATTGGTCGCGTCATGCGAAAATCGTATCATGCCGTTCTCTGTGAATTTATTCGCATTGGAGATAAGATTTTTGAATACAAGATTCATGATTGTTTCGTTACCATTGATCAACGTGTGCGGACCGACGTCGACATGGATTTTGTTCCCTTTCTCATGAATTGACCCGTTAAAGAACTTGATATTGCTGTCGATGATCTTTCGTAGGGACAGTTTTTCCCTGGTGATGGCCGTTCCTCCTGAGTAGTGATTCGACCATTGCATGATGTTGGTGAACAGCAGATCGGTGCTGGATACGAGGTTCTCGATTTTTGAGAGGTGGACTGCAAGCTCCTCGACAGATACAAGGCCGTTATTGAACATCTGTATGAGCCCTTTGATCGATGCAAATGGCCCACGGATGTCATGCGAAATAAGTGATAAAAGTTTGGAATTGACTTTTACGGTTTCCTCGAGCACTTCTCTGCTGCTTCTAAGGTCTTTTTCCCGAAGTAAAAGTAACTCTGCCTGTTCTTGTGACGCGAGCAGCATGTGTGTCATCACTTCTTCCTGTTCCTTCAGCTGTCTCGTCTGTTCTGTCGATTGCTCAAGCATAGACAACATTTCTTTCTCCTGTGATAGAAGTTTTTCTGTGTGAGTCTGTGCCTGGATCAGCATTTGGCGAATCTCTTCCTCCTGTGCCCTCAGTTGTTCGGTTTGTATTTGTGATTGTTCAAGGAGGCGGCTAGTCTCCCGTGCCGTAATTGACGCCATGAGCGCAGAGGAAATGTTTTCGCATACCTGTCCGAGGAAGCGAATGCCGTGTTCCTCAAAATTTGCGAACGACGAGAGCTCTACAATACCAAAGGTTCGCCCGTTTACCTGAAGGGGAATAATCGCAAGCGACGTGGACATGAAGCGTCCCATAGCCGATGTAATGCTGTGAGCAACGGCTGCACCGTGAGCGTGGAATATCTTTCCGTCTTTCCAGACCTGACCGGCAAGGCCTTCGCCGAATTTTATCACTCTGTTTTCAGAGGTATTTTCCATGGCGTAAGAACTCAGCAAATACATTTCGTGCGGATTCTGTGTTTCTCCGGATACAAAAATTCCTCCGCTGCATGAGCCGGTATATTCTACCAGTTGCCTGATAACTTCCTCCGCCATACTCTCCACGTCGTTTATACGGTGCAGGATCAGCGAAACTTTAGCTACGCCGTTCGTTACCCAGTTTCTTCTTTCTTCTATCGCCGCGGCTGTAACAAGGCTGTCTTTCATTCGTAGCAAAGCCTCATCAAGCGTCTTGATGTTGCTCAGCGATCGCCCATGATCTTCTAAGTCTCCATTGGCGATTCGCTCGGTGAATTCCGTTGTCTTTCTAAGGCCGAGAACCAGGAGATTGGTTGATTCGATCATGTCCCCGATTTCATCATTGCGCTTATCGATACTGATCTCTTTAAGCTCTCCCTGACTTAATGCCAGAATCGATTTTCGCAGCTTTCCGATCGGGCCGATTACCGATCTGGTTGAAAGGATTGCTGCCGTTGTACCAATGATGAGGCAGAAAAACAGCGAGATAATGATGGCAAGCTGTACGTTGTTGATGGCGTTGTCTTTCGCAAGGATCAGCTCATGTATCCTTGCGTTCAGGATTTTAGATAAATCAGCAATAGCCACCGAAACATTGTGTTCCGCAGGTTTAATCCGGTTGTCAAAAGAAAATATTGCTTTCGTAATGATCTGCGAGTCGAAATAATCCTGATTGGTTCTCAGCAATTCCATGATCTCCTTTTGCGCTGCCGTCATGTTTCTCAACTCTGTCGTTAAGCGGTCAGTAATCGCATTGTCCTCCGACCCATAAACGTCAAATTGCTTTCTTATTTTACTAACGAGGAGGGGTAGCGTGCTGGATTGAATTATTTCGAGTTCTGCCTTGTGTGCGTCATTTGGTAAATAGATCCAGTTGCTTGAAAGTTGCTGTGCGCGTATGACCTCCTGCCTGAGGTCAGCAAGAAGGTTTAATTGGGGTTGATAAACTTCGTTGATGATCCTGTCTAGTTTCTGATTTTCCCTGATAATGTAGATAACATAGCAGCAATTGATCAACGTGATCAGGAGAAGCACTCCGTATCCGGCTGCCAATTTTTTGCCAACTGTAAGTCTAATAAAGGGGGTTTTCATTGAAGGAAACGTCACATCAAGTGATGTGCCACTAAAAATTGCCGAAAGGAGTTGATTTAAGCGGGTAACACAAATCCATCGCCGATATTTCGTCGTTGGAAATTAACAGTGTCAATAGAACGACGAACCCATGGAGGCGAGATCGCTGGAGATTCGAAGGCCAAGCCTCTCGAGCGTGGAGATTCCAATTTCAATCTTGAGCCTTTTGTCCATTTGCAGGAAATTTATTCCACTTCCCCTCGAAATCATACCTTCTTTTTCAGTAATGAGAAGTGTGGGATATCCATTTAATTTATCAATTAGCTTGGGTAAGAGATAAGACTTCTCCCTCGGGACGAACAAAATATGAAACGATTGAATGGAATCCAACGTGCTGAAACCTGTAACTTTTACCGGTTTGTTCTTTGTGCCGATCAGCCGAATCACGCGATCGAGTTCACCAGTAATTTCGGGACTATTCAACACGCCGATTTTCAAGGGCTCCGAAGAGGCGTTTGCTGGCCACGTCACATGTGTTGACAGGTTTAACAGAAAAGCGGCGTATACCTGCTTCTTTGTTACCTGCGCCATGGTTGTCGCATGGAAGAATAACTGCATGGCGACGCAGGAAACTGCAACCCGGATGACTCTGACTGCGACTGACGGCATTTATGCGTTAGTTACATTTTGTTTTTCAACCAGTTGATGGCTTCTTCCTTGTTGGTGAACAACCTGGTTGGCTTCGCGGGCACATTTGCACTCAGGAAAAAGTTCCCGATGATCCTGGCTATGGGACTCGATATCAGCAGTGCGCACTTTGTGAATACCATTGCGTGTTCTTCACTGGCGAAATGTTGGCGGCATTCCCGCGTCATTTTCATAACATTCGTCAGATCACAGAGCAACGGCCGGGGATGGCTTGCGATCATCTCTGTCAGGATCACCGTGGCATGTCTTCCCTCGGTCATTGTCATTTCAGTTCCGGGAGCGCAGTCGATTTGCATGATCCCGTCACGACGGAGGATAAATTTCATTTTGTCAGTTTCCTTAACCATCGATTCCATTGGTTTGAGATTCATTGTTCTCCATTAGCCACTTCAAGGCATCTATACGATTGTTGAATAGTTTCGTCGGTTTTTTAGGTCGGTTGAGTCCAAGGAAAAAATTTCCGATGACACGGCTTATTGGGCTCGTTACAATTAATGCTGCCTTTGAAAAAGTTGCTGCGTGTTCTTCTCCGGCAAAATGGTTTCTGCACTCCCGGGTCATACGTGTTACGTTTGTGAGGTCGCACAATAGGGGAAGCGGCCTTCCGTTCACCAGCTCCGCAGAGATCCTCGTCGACTCAATACCATCTTCAATTGTCATGACGGTGTTGGGATAACATTCCGTTCTTAGTATGTTATCGGGGCCGAGCCGGAACTTGATTTTTTTTGTTTCTCTGTAGCTTAGGTTTTTCATGGAATACGAACTACTGGTTGCCAATTGTAAAGAAGAATGTTGCACCTTTTCCGATTTCGGACTCGACATAAACACGTTCACCTGTCGAAACAAGAATTCGTTTCACAAGCGCCAGGCCAATGCCATGGCTGTCACGATGCGGTGTCGAGCTTCCTGTTACATAGAGATCAAAGATGCATTCCAGATTTTCCTTGGCTATTCCCGGGCCATTGTCAGCCACGGAGATCGTATAGCCGTTGGTGGTCTTTTCCGCGGAAATTCGGATCTCGCACTTTGGATGATCGCAATATTTCACGGCATTGCCGAGCAGGTTTCTGAATATCTGTGCTAGTGACGAGCGGTTGAACAATACTGTGGGTAAAGCGGTGGCGAAGGTGATGCTTGCTTTGCTGCCCAGCTGATCGGTTTCGATGATATCATCCACCAATTGGCGAAGGTCCACCCATTCACGGGCAACAGATTGCGAGTCAACCTTTGAATATTCAAGGATTCCATGAACAAGATTTCGGGCCTTCTCCAGGGTATTTTTGCTTGATTTTAAATAATTGAGTAACTCCTCACTGTCCCCCGTGCTGACGGCAATCTCCATGAGGTTGAGAAGGCCTGCAAGGGAGCTCAATGGTGATCGCAGGTCATGTGCAGTAGAATGTGCAAATGATTCAAGCTTTTTGTTGATCTCATCCAGCTTGGACTTTTCGACCACGCGGGCATTAAGTTCCTCGCTGAGCATGTTGAGGCCCACGGATATTGCATCAATCATGTCGCCAGTTTCACTTGGCGTCAGGCTGCTGCCAAAATCAAGCGCAGCCATGCGTCCAATCATTTCGAGAATATCATTTAACCTTTTTTCGTCGCCGTTTTGATAATTCTCCATTAGTAAACTCAAGTTGCGCGCCATTTAAGACATCGTTTGGTACTGGTGAAATTTCGTAGCAGATGCTAAAGTCGTGCCAGCGGCAAGAGCGTGAAAGCCACAGAGTTGTAAAAGAGGTGATTGAAATGGAAACGATATCTCGTCATCCAACGAGAACATGGCTCAACGTTATCCCGTTGGAAGTCCAGGGTTGAATTATCGAATGCCGGTATGGTGTGCTTTTGAATGGTGTGTATAGAAAAAAGGGACAACCTAAAAGTCGGGATTCGTGCGCTTATTTTGAATACCGAGTTTCTTCATTTTGGAACTTAAGGTTGTGGGTTTAAGATTCAATAATTCGGCGGCACCTCCCTTGCCGCGGATTCTCCAATTTGTCCGTTCGAGAATTTTAACGATGTGATTCTTTTCCGCATCGCGCATGTGATTACTTTCCACTCTGTCCTGCGTTGTTCCGGATGGCATATTGTCAATATTCACAGGTACATGAACATCAGGAGAAGGTTGCCAGCCGCTGAGGTCCAGGGATGCATCCGGAGACATAATCATCAACCGTTCAACGAGATTTTCCAGTTCGCGGATGTTGCCAGGCCAGGAATAGCTTTTAAATGCCTCCATTGTTTCTTTGGGTATTTCGGTGATGTTTTTGCCGATCTTTCTGCCGATCTTCCTGATGAAGTGATTTACAAGGGGACCGATGTCTTCCTTTCGCTCCCTCAGGCTAAGGTTCCGGATCGGAAACACATTCAGGCGGAAGAAGAGATCTGATCGGAATTTGCCTGCCCGCACCTCATTTTCAAGGACCCTGTTGGTTGCCGCGATGACTCTTACGTCTACCCTTAGTTCCCTGACGTCGCCGATTCTGGTAAACTCACCGTCCTGAAGAACCCGCAGAAACTTTGCCTGTAGCTCGAGAGGGAGTTCTCCGATTTCATCCAGGAAAATCGTTCCGCGATCAGCCAATTCGAACAAACCTGTTTTGTTTGTTACCGCGCCTGTGAAGGACCCCTTTATATGTCCGAAGAGCTCACTCTCAATGAGGTTGGCTGGAATTGCTGCGCAATTCACTTTGATAAAATTCTTTTCTTTGCGGTTGCTTCCCCGATGGATCGCGCGTGCAATCAATTCATTTCCCGTTCCGGTTTCGCCCGTAATCATGACCGTTGAATTGGTCGGGGCGACAATTCTTACCTTGTCCATAATCCCGGCGTAGGCAGTGCTTTCGTAAATGATGTCGTTTTCAGCAATAGTGTGGGAGACTTCCGACTTCAAATATTGATTCTCCTGTTCCAGCCGTGACTTGAGTTTCTTGATTTCGTTGTTGGCATCCTGCAGATATGAATTCTTTTCATGCAGCTGTTTATTGACAGACTGTAAGTCCTTAACCAATTGTTGATTTTGGAGTTTTATGGTCCTGATTTCAATGGCCCGTTCTATTATCAGTTTAAACTCATTCTGATCCCATGGCTTGGTGATATAATGAAATATCCGACACTCATTAATGGCCTGGATTATCGCGCTGAAATCAGAATAGCCGGTAACGAGTATTCGTTCTATGTCGGGGTAGTTTTGCAGGGTATAGGCCAAAAGCTGGGTGCCTGAAGTACCAGGCATCTTTTGATCGGTTAAGATCAGATCAATTGGTTCGCTGTTCAGTAATGTGTAAGCTTCTTCGGCAGAGATTGCAGTCAGAATTCGATAAAACCGCTTAAAAAACGTCTCAAAGACAACGAGATTTTCTCTTTCATCGTCAACGTACAGAATGGTTGCCATGGGGGGTGGAGTGATAAAAAGTTATAGATAAGTTACAAAATTTGACCGATCAAAACAGACTCGTGTGTCGCAAATAACATTCCCGATTTCAGTGACGAGAATCGGTGATTCAATGGTTTGCATAACATGATGACTCCGATATTTCGGATAACTAGCTTTTATTTCGTCGGAAAGTGTGCAATTCATCCTGTTGAGTTGATACTGTATTTAGTTGCCTGATGTCTGTGTCCGGGTATTTTTTGCAATGAGCGACCAGTGATCGGTTTGCATTAGGCCCATCGTTGGTACCGGATTCAATGTTTCGAGTGACTCTCAAAAAATTAGCAGGACTGAGCGGACTCGTATCTGTTACGACGGCCAATAGTTTTCAGGACGGGTGTATTTCGATGTGCTGAAATGCCGCATTCGAAAAACGTTGTTCGATTAATCGGGTCATTTTGGCTTTGGTTTGACTTGAAATATCGTGTAATTTAGTTCTCACCTTAAAAGCCTCGCAGCAATTGCGTAACCCTTATCTTTTATGCACTTATTTTAAACCCTCCTTTGTGTCTGTACAAAGACGGGATAAGATTGTCAAAGAAAATTTGGCCATGCACGGTGTTTCCATTTCTCTTTTTTTATCCAGTGAAATTATATTTCATTATTCTATTCGAATCGCAGGTACACGATCACAAATTGACTGTTGCAATTTTTCGACGTTGGAGCAGACTTCTGTTCATTACCTGTGGGAAAGCAACGAGAAACCAATTACCAGGGATGAGTGACTTGAGAGAGGTGCCAGAGGCGAGAGATGTAGGTAAATTCTGAGTGGCTGAAGAGAAATCACGTTAAGGAATGCAATCTTTGTTTCAGAAACACGAATTGGCTCGCTGGATGCATAGGCTTCTGTCAAGTACGGCATTCAACTGCGCGTTTCCCATCTTTTTCTTTTGCACTATTTTCAATTATGAACCCGCCCGCGCACAGACTGGTCTTGATAGTCTCTATCAGATAGTTGACATGTCCAACAGGGATTCCCTGTCGTTGGAAAGGGCATTGGGAGTCATCCGGTACTGGAATACTTCGGATACAAAAGTCGGTCTTCTCCTAACCAAACGACTTGTCGGTGTATCAAGGAAAAATCCCGCCGCAAAGCACCTGGATATTAGCTTTCGGATGCTTGGTATCTCTTACGGCCTTTCCGCAAATTACGACTCAAGTATCATCGCATTCGACAGCGCGATTGTCAGTGCGCGAAACCTTAACAACCATCGCGAGGTAGTGAATAACTACCAGAACAAAGGGATCACCGAGGACTATCAATCGAAATATAAGGCTGCGTTCAAATCATACCTGAGCGCGCTGGCGATAGCAAAGGAGCATAATTTTGATAAGTCGGGAATATACATATCCATGGCGCGGACTTATATGCATACTATGGACTATGCAAATGCCCTTCATTATGATTCGCTGGCTATAGGGGAGGCCAGTGCAGCAGGTGCGGATAAGAGCAGAATGGATATTTTGTTAGAGAATCATGCATCGAATCTGACTGCGGTGAAGAAATATTCAGCAGCAAGAAAGATACTTGTGCAATTGATCAGGAATAACACCGAACAGAAATATTTTTTGGCCAGTCAATATAAGGAACTAGGGGAGGTGGAGCTGGAAACCAGGCACTACGACGCTGCGCGAGCAGCGTTGCTAAAGGCGATGGAGTTATTTGAAGAGGCACATGTGACAGGTGAATTGCCCGAAACCTACACTCTGCTCGCAAGAACTGAATTCGCCGCGAGGCGTTTTTCGAGCGCCCAGTCATACGCCGAAAAAGCGAAGTTGCTCGCAGATTCGGCCCGCGCCGTGGACATCCTGCCCGGAATTGCGAAGCTACTTGCGAATATCCATCTCGTTAATAAACAGTACGAGCGCTTTCAGTTCTATGATTCCCTACATGATATGTATAGTGATTCTCTAAATCTGAAAGAGCAAAACAGGGCAGTGGCAGAGCTGAACATACAATATGAGTCGGAGAAGAAAGACAAGGAGAATCTGCTTCTGCGGGCAAGCCAGCTTACGCAGGACGGTCACATTTTACGCCAGCGTTACATCATCGTGATAGTAGCGTTGTCGCTCGTTGCAACATTGATATTACTTTTAATCATCCGCAAACAGAACGAAGTATCCAGACGAAACAACCTTCTGCTTCAACAAAAAAACGAGGCTATAGGGAGACAGTCGACGGAGATACTCGTGCAAAAGAAGGAGATTGAAGAAAAGAATGAGGAATTACGGCTGACCATTGAAGAGGTGAAGACTATGCAGACCCAGCTGATACATGCTGAAAAAATGTCGTCGCTTGGGCAAATGACAGCAGGTATTGCGCATGAGATCAACAATCCCCTGAATTTTATCGCGGGCAGTGCACAGGCGCTTAAGTTCTCCCATAACGAATTTATCAACGAGGCACGGCAGTGTAAGACGCTCGATCAGGGATGGGTTGACGAAGTCAGCACGGAATCAAATAGCTTATTTGATGCATTGGATAACGGTGTTTATCGGATCAGTAAAATAGTCAGTAGCCTGAAAGCCTTTTCCGGTCCTCAGCAAGGCGGAGTTGTAGAGACTTCTATTATTGAGATTGTCGAGATGTCACTGACGTTGCTAAATACGCGTCTAAGGGAGAACAATATAGAGGTGGTGCGGGACTATAAAGAACCGACGTTATTGCTGTGGCTGAATCCCACGCAAATGACCCATGTGTTTACAAATATTCTCGACAATGCGATCGACGCGATGGTAGCTGTTGAAGCACCACGTTTGGAGATTTGTGCGGGCGAAAAGTCTGGAATGTTGGTGGTGACGATAAAGGACAACGGTGCAGGAATTCCCTATGAGATTCACTCACGCATTCTGGAACCATTTTTCACAACCAAGGCTGTGGGTAAGGGTACAGGATTGGGCCTGTCTGTTAGCCTGGGAATTGTGGAAAAGCATGGCGGCAGGCTTAACTTTGGCAGCGAGCCAGGCAAGGGGTCGATTTTCACAGTCGAGCTGCCGAGGGCGAAGAGCAGAAATGAAGTTCAAAGCGGTTTTAATCCCGAGGGTTGAAAATCACTGCAGATGGTATTGTCATTCCGAAAGCATCTGGACCCTTTTGCGATCAAGCCGAATGTAGTGTGGTGTTTTCTTATGATCCCATGTTCCGTTCTGCTGTTAAACTACCGGTATGCTCAGGCGCAAAGGATGGATAGCCTGTACCGGATCGTCGATAGATCCGATGAGGATTCCATATCATGGAAAAAAACAATGACGTTACTTAACTACTGGAATTCTTCGGATGGCAGGGTGGGCCTGGTGCTTGTAAAACGCCTGTTGGAGGTTTCGGGGAGAACTAGTGACAACAGGAAGATAGGAGCGGCGTATCAAATGCTGGGGGTGTCTTATGGAATGGTAGGCGAATATGACTCGAGCCTCATGGCATTCGGCAAAGCGATAACCTATGCCGAGAGATCCGGGAGTTATGT
The DNA here is from genome assembly GCA_966095595.1 of uncultured Chryseosolibacter sp. GTDB lineage: Bacteria > Bacteroidota > Bacteroidia > Cytophagales > Cyclobacteriaceae > Chryseosolibacter. The sequence goes on from CBHTUB010000021.1 coordinate 10,932, forward strand.
CGACGAAATGGAGAATTATCAGAACAAGGGTGTCACGGAAGATCTTCTATCGAGGTATCGTGCTGCCTTCAAATCCTATCTGAAAGCGTTGGATATTGCAAATGCCCATGGGTTGGAAAAGGCGAGGATATACGGCTGCATTGCGCAAACATACATGAACACCGGTGATTACACGAGTGCGCTTCATTATCATTCCATGGCGACCGAAGCTGCCGAGACGGAAAATCCAGACGACAACCTAAAAGATCTGCTCAGGGGCAACCTTGCTGCAAATCTTTTGGCCTTACGCCGATACGATGAAGCCAGGCAAATACTCTTGAATCTTATCGCTAAGCTGAAAAAGACAGAGCACAGATACTTTCTGGGTAATCATTACGAGGAATTGGCCAGGGTCGAACTGGCTACCGGCCACTATCAGGCGGCGAGGAGCTATGCGCTTGATGCGAAGCGAAACCTGCAGAGAGTCGGTGCGAAAGGTGAGATGCCGGAGCTGTTTGCCTTGCTTGCAAAAATCGAGTTCATGGATGAAGATTTCGCAGCCGCTCGTGCCTATGCCGAAGAAGCAAAAAGATTGACGGACTCTGTGAATGCACTGGACATACTTCCGGAAATATGCGGGATATTGGCACATGTTCACCTGATTGAGAAACGCTATGGCCCATTTTTGCACTACGATTCACTTTACAGAATGTATACTGACTCTCTGAATCTCACGGAACAAAACAAAGCGGTAGCAGAGCTTAATGTGCAGTATGAATCCGAGCGGAAGGAAAAGGAAAACCTCATGCTTAAGGCAAATCAACTTGCACTGGATGCCCACATTATTCGTCAGCGTTATGTGATCATTATTGCGGCGTTATTACTAACTGCGACCATCGTGTTACTGCTCATTATCCGTCAGCGTAGCGCGATTTCCAAACGGAATAACTTATTGCTCTCAGACAAGAATGCGGCCATTGAAATCCAGGCAAAGGAGATATTCCTCCAAAAAAGAGAGATCGAGATGAAGAATGACGAGTTAACGCGGACAGTCGAGGAGGTCAGGATGGTGCAGGAACAGCTTGTGCATGCGGAAAAAATGTCCTCACTGGGACAGATGACGGCCGGCATTGCGCACGAGATCAACAATCCTCTGAATTTTATTGCAGGCAGTGCGCAGACCCTGAAGTTTTCGCATGAAGAATTCATCAAAGAAGCCCGGCAAGCCAAGGTTCTCGACCGGCAATGGATCGACGAAGTGGAGGCGGAGTCGCTCAATCTGTTCAATGCGCTGGACGACGGCGTTTATCGTATCAGCAAAATAATCAGTAGTCTCAAGGCATTCTCCAGCCCGCATCAGGCAAAGATGGTCGAAGCATCGGTCATAGATCTGGTAGAGATGTCGCTGACATTGGTGAATGCACAACTGGTAGAGAATCACATTGAGGTTGTGCGGAACTATCAAAGTCCGATTTCGCCTGTGATGTTGAACCCGACTCAGATGACACAGGTCTTTACAAACATTATCAGCAACGCCATTGACGCCATGGCCACTGCCGAAGATCCTCAACTTATTGTTCACGTAACGAATAGCGCTGAGATGGTACAAATCGCGTTCAGCGACAACGGCTGTGGTATCCCGTTTGATATTCAGTCGCGAATATTCGATCGTTTTTTTACCACCAAGCCGCCAGGCAGAGGAACCGGTTTAGGATTGTCGATCAGTTCAGAATTTCTAGAAAAGCACAGAGGAAACTTAAAGTTTGTGAGTGAGCCGCGAAAAGGAACTATCTTTATCATCGAGCTTCCAACGCCAACCCCTAAAAATAAATTTGATGGCCTTCGCTAATTCCCTGCATCACTGCGTGTTGATCTTGTTGTGGATCTGTATGGAGACTACCCGAAAGAGGCTGGTGAGTTTCATCCGATTTTTTGTTGTTTCAGTTGCGATATGCTTTACCTGCCAGGTCACCCATGCCCAGGGCAGGGCTGACAGCCTCCGAAGTATTATTGATCAGTCCAATAATGATTCCCTGTCATGGAAGAAAGCCGTTAATACGATACGACGCTTATATGCCTCGAATGCAAAGGAAGCGATCCCTTTTTCAAAACGCCTCGTGAAGGCATCCAGGCGCAATCCCACAGAAATTCACGTAAGCGAAAGTTATCAGCAATTGGGGATCACCTATGGATTGTCCGGCATCTACGACTCGAGCATTATTGCAATCGACAGTGCAATTTTTTTTGCAGAAAGGTTAAAAAACTACAAAGAGTTGATGGATAACTATCAGAACAGGGGTGTTTCGGAAGACTTTCAATCAAAGTACAAACTTGCATTCGAATCTTTTCTCAAGGCCCTTGAGATAGCGAAGCAGCACGGCTTTGGAAAGAGTTCTATATATGCGAGTATCGCGCGCACGTACATGCATACTAAGGACTACGTCAATGCCCTGCATTACGACTCACTGGCAATTGAGGAAGAACGTCGTGCTGGTTTCAATCAGAGTCGGTTAGATATACTCAGGGGAAATCTTGCTTCAGATCTCACTGCCGTGGGAAAATATGAAGCTGCGAAACCTATTCTGACAGACCTGATCCGGAATAATGACGGTAGAAAATATTTTTTGGCAAATCACTATGAAGAGCTTGCGGTAGTTGAGTGGAGAACCGGCCACAACAATGCCGCGAGGCTTGCGGCGCTTCAGGCCCGAAGGTTGTTCCGGGAAGCAGATGCCAAGGGTGAAATGCCTGAAATATACGCTTTGCTTGCAAAGATAGAGTTTACCGATCGGAGGTTCGCGAACGCCCGGGATTATGCTGGGGAGGCGCACAGACTTGCGGATTCGATGCATGTGCTGAACGTTCTGCCGGAAGTATTTGAGATACTGGCTAATGTTCAGCTTGTGAATAAACGTTTTGCCCGGTTTCATTTTTACGATTCGCTGCACAGCCTCTACAGTGATTCATTGAATCTGCAGGAGCAGAACCGGGCAGTAATGGAATTGAATATTCAATATGAATCCGAAAGAAAGGAGAAAGAGAATCTCCAGCTTCGCGCCAGCCAGCTCGCGCAGGACGCGCATATTCTGCGCCAACGTTACATCATCATTATCATCGCATTGACGCTGGTAGTGACTTTGGTGCTGCTGTTCATTATACGGCAGAGAAACAAGATTTCAAAAAGGGATAACCTGATGCTTCAGAGAAAGAATCATGCGATAGAAAAGCAGGCACAGGAGATACTCTCTCAGAAGCGCGAAATCGAGGAAAAGAATGATGAGCTTCGAGAGACAATCAATGAGGTGAAAGCAATGCAGACTCAGCTCGTTCATGCAGAGAAAATGTCATCACTCGGGCAAATGACAGCCGGTATAACGAACGAGATCAATAATCCCTTGAATTTTATCGCAGGCAGCGCACAGGCCCTTAAATACACACATCATGAATTTATCAATCGTATCCGCCAATCGAAGGCAATGGAGACGGCAAGGCTTGACAAGCTAGACGAGGAAGCTAGCAGCTTATTTAGCGCATTGGATAGTGGTGTCGGGCGGGTCAGCTCTATCGTGGCCAGTCTGAAGGCATTTGCCGATCCTCAACAAGGGGAGATACAGGCGCTTTCTATAACTGAGATACTTGAAATGTCTTTGACCTTGCTAGGTACTCAATTGAAGCGGGGTAATGTCAATGTAGTATGGAACCGGAGCCACCCGATACCGATGATACCGCTCAATCCAACACAGATCACGCAGGTGTTTACCAACATCATCGACAATGCAATTGACGCCATGCACGGCCTTGAGCACCCTCAGCTTGTGATTGACACGATTGAGACTGCTTCGGTTGTTAGCGTTTTAATAAAGGATAACGGAACGGGAATTCCGTACGAAATCCAATCACGTATAATGGAACCTTTTTTTACGACCAAGCCCGTTGGCAGGGGCACAGGCCTTGGCCTATCCGTGAGTTTTGGGATCATAGAAAAGCACAACGGCAAACTCACTTTTACCAGCGAACCTGGAAAAGGGACGATTTTTATCGTAGACCTTCCAAAGTAGTGTCACCGCTGTGCGACTTGTACATTGCTGCCGGCAATGCTTCTCTGCCAGGCAATCGCCTCGTCGATCGATCGAAATGACCTGAATGGTGCATCTTGTTTCCCTATCACGTTATCAGGCGGACTGTGTTGCCATTGGTCTTTGGAAGTGACAATTGCATTGTATCGCAATCCGGCGGCAACTAGTTTGCGCATCATGACATTTTGAAACCAGGCCGATGTTTCCTCATCCATACTGTCCGTGAGATCCGCAGCGTTACAAATTCTTTTGGAGCAATTTGATTTTTGGAAGTAGAACAGAAATGCGCCGCTCAAAATCTCACGGTACTGAGCATCGGACACGCGTCCATACCAGTTGTCCACGAATATTTTTTCCCGAACGTAATTCATGCTCAGGCTTGCCACCCTGGCGCCGGTTTGGTCAACTATATCCAGGTTGCGGTAGTCCACCCAACAATAGTTCAGATTACACGAGGTGTTTGATTGAAAGAATTCCAGCTCATTTTTTAGGATCATGGGTAAAGCGGTTTCCGACTGCACTCGCTAATTCTATGCCCATTTTTCGCATTTAACAGCGAGACGTAGCTCCAATTTTGGCTATTAGTTGGGGGAGTAAACTTGAGTTTGAGTGGGGCAAAAAATTTCAATCCATTATTTCGTCGGAGCAGACGAAATAACGCAGCATATGTAACGGCCGACGTCGTGTTTATTGCATTTTTCTGCGAACGTCAACGAAGGTTGGATACCACTTTTACTTAATCGACTGACGATGTCACTGCCGAGGTTTAGCAGGGGGTTACAGTTTTTATTTGCTGGCACGTAGTTTGGGAAGGGCCTCTTCTTTTAAAAGCCTGGACGATATGACTGCCGCAAAACGCATTTTAATTGTAGATGACAACGAAGTCGACATTCTTATCAACCGCAAATGCATAGAGCTAAGTCCATATTCCTGTGATATCATCAGTAAGCAATCGGCCAAAAGCGCGCTTGAATATCTGCTTGCGGCAGCCGAGGAAGAATTGCCCGACGTTCTTTTTCTTGACATCAAAATGCCCGAGATGGATGGTTTTGAATTTCTCGACAGGCTCTTTTCGAGCTTGCCACATAAAGTACAAATGAAGGTGGTCATCCTTACCTCATCTACGGCTCCGGAAGATGTAAGCAAGGCGAGGGCACTTGCTGAACGTGGCGTCATCGACTATGTCGAAAAACCATTGACAACCAAGTTGGACTATCTGAGGGAAATACTTCATTCAAACTAGCCCAGGGGCTGGTTGATGCCTGGGGTTTTCTCTAACGGATTGATCTTCATTCCTATCTGATGCATTAAGATGCAATCTTGGGCTATCTATCATTTTCGATAGGTCGGTTGAAGTGAATTATAGTAGTCGCGAAGGATGTACCATGCTTTTTTACGCTCTCCGTATTCCGAGAGTAATCCTTTCCTGTTGTAGCCGTTCTGATAGGTGGGGTGCATTCTTCCTGGTGATCGGTAGTCGACCAATAGCCATGCACAGGTGCCCGCGAGGTTGGGCGTGACCTGAAACAGTTGGATCTGTTCCCTGTAGATCTTCTCCTGGTATTCTTCACTCCAGTACCGGGCTTCATCGGCGATGCCGTTTTTATTACCGAATTTCGCTTCTCCTCCGAATTCAGATATGATAAGTGGTTTGTTGTACGGAAGCTGCCATTTCGTGTGAGCGGGTTCGCCCTGCCATGGCAGATACCATCCCAAATATTCGTTCACGGCAATTACGTCGAAATGCTTGTAGAGTGTATCCCAGACGGTCAATACATTGTCGCGATAACTTTGATTGTTCATGACGGATGTGATCAACCGAGTAGAGTCGAGCCGATGACATTTCTGTGACAGGTCGATGAGAGCGGTTGTTCTACTGGGGGTGAAATCATAAGTTTCGTTTGCCAGTCCCCACACAATGACGGCGCAACGATTCCTGTCCCGACGGATCATTTCTTTCATCATCAATTCCATTTTCCCGGGCATCGCCGGGGCTTGAAACTCGATGTGTTGGTAGACTGGTAACTCGTCCCAAACCATCAACCCCATTTCTTCTGCGCGTCTGATGATGCGCTCGTTGTGCGGGTAGTGGGCCAGTCTCACAAAGTTACAGCCAACGTCCTTTGCCCAGCCAAGCAGTGTATTCGCATCAGAATCGGAATACGCTCTGCCTCCTCCGTAGAATGGTTTTTCCTCGTGAATATTCACTCCCTTCAGAAAAAGGGATTGTCCGTTCAACAAGATCTTATCTTTGCTAACCTCTATGTTCCTGAATCCGATCTTATCGGATATCGTGTCGGTTTCGGAGTCGATGAAGACATCGTATAGTTTCGGATTGTCGGGCGACCATCGTTGGAACTTTGCCTTGAATTTTATTTCGGCTCTTCCTGTGTTATCGGTCGTTGTTCGATAGCGTACCTTTAATTCCGGTATCCGAATGGTGACCTTTTGAGAAAGGGTATGACCATTCAGTTGGATCCAACCCTGAACCTCAGAAGGATCATGTTTTCCCAGCTGAACGAGGTAATCCTCAATGAATGTATCTCTGGTCCTGATCAGATGCACATCGCGTGTGATGCCTCCATAGTTGAGCCAGTCGTAGCCCGGGCCTGGCAAGCCGTCTTTATATCGTCGGCTATCGACCCTCACGATGATGGTGTTGGTTCCGTCTGCTACGAGATCGGTCAGTTCAAACTGGAATGGTGTAAAGCCTCCCTCGTGTTTTCCGAGGTGATGCGTATTCAGATAAACATCGGCGATGTAATTGACTGCGCCAAAGTGAATAAAGAGTCTTTCGCCGGCAATTTTCTTGTGATCAAATGTTTTTTTATACCACACCAGACCTTCCATATACAGCAGCTCCGGCCGTTGCGTATTGAAATCGCCGGGCACGCGCAGTGTAGGACCTCCTTCGAATGAGTATTCGATAAAGTCTGTTTTAGCCGTCGGCTTTTTTTCCATCCATACCTGCCGGTAATCTCCGCTTGCGGTGGGGTCTATGATAACGCTCCAGTCACCATTCAAGTCGACGGTCCTTCTGGAGGATACGTTGATCATCGCTGACTGTGCCATCAAAAACTTGAATTGAAAGGAGAGGAGTAAGAAGAGAAGGGTTCGGGATAACATACATTCACAGTGTCGTCAATTATAAATGCTTTCGCTCGATATTGCAAAGCGTGGCAGGCTCAATTGAAAGATTTGCAACAATCCGATGTCTGTTTTGATTGATTTGTAGTGGGGACTTTTAAACGAAGGGCATAAAGTTCACCGAACGATTCTTCGTTACTTTTCCTTGCGGCTTCCGGTTTTTCGCCCGAAGCTTGGCAAAACGATTTTATATCGGATGGCAAGTGTGCGTACGAGAAAAATCAGGGAAGAGGAGAGGATCAGGTTCGTATTACGGCTGATTCCGACGTCGTACAATAACAGGTACATCAAGGCGCCGGCCAGGCAGGCGGTTGCGTAGATCTCTTTCCTGAAGAGCACTGGAGTTTCGTTGATCAATACATCGCGGATCACGCCACCCATTACGGCTGTGAACATTCCCATCAACGCGGCTATCTCCGGGCGAACGTTCAGGCTGAGGGCTTTTTCGACGCCGAGGATAGTGAAGAAGGAGATACCAAGGGCATCGAAGAAGAAAAACGTCCTTGGGAGGCGAATAAGATACTTGAAAAAGAAGTAGGCGGTTGTTACCCCGGCGATTATCGCATATATGAAGTTGATGTCGCGGATCCATACGAGAGGATAGCTGCCAAGCATGATGTCGCGTAACGTACCACCACCGATCGCGGTGACAAATCCCATAAATCCGGCACCAAACAAATCGTCGTGATCGTCCTGGATGGCCAGAGAGCCTGAGATCGCGAAGAAGAAGGTTCCCAGAAGCTCAAACATGTATTGGAGGTTGTATATGGACGTCATTAATTTCAAAGCTACATTAAGAGAGCGAAAGGTAAATTAATTACTGGTGAATAATCGTTAAGAAGCGATTCGCAGGGTGGTGAGGCGTCCGGATATTATTCGGATTAAGACAGGGGTAAGGTTGAGAAGGTGTGATGACCCCATTTGTCCGGGTTTGGTGACATGACCTTTACGCGTGACGTCGGGTAGTTAAAAAAAGAACACCTGGCCCCTGGTGATCGCCCGCTCGTAAGGAACAATGACGTGACCGGTTTTATCCGTATCACGCCATTGCAAATTTGATCGATAGCTTTCAAGAATTAATTCGCTCCGGTACCGAGTGCATCCAGTGCCTGTTGGTCGTAGACCGTGTTATTCTGCCTGTTGAATAATGCGAACGTGTTGTCTCCGTTGAAACCATTGTCCCAATAGAATGGAATAAGCCCGTACGCGCTTGCAGTTTGGGTAACGTATTTCAGATAATAGGCTCTCGAGGCGAGATGCTGTGTCAGAGCATCGCCTGTCAGTGAGGAGCGACGTATTGCTCCATATTCGCCAAGTACAACGGGTATTCCCTTGTCGACGAATTTGGTCTTCATCATTCCAAAATATTTCTGTACATCAGCCTCCTCGCCGTAAGTCGCGTTTCTCGTCGGATCAGTCGTCGAGTGAAATCCATTTCCCCAATAATAGAACATTTTACCCCAGGATTCATCGGAGGTCATTCCGCAAAAGTTCCAGGGTGTGTAATAGTGGACTTCTGTCATGAGACGGCCCGCCACCTGATCTGTGGGCAATGTGTTCATGAGGTCGTATGTCTTCTGGATGTCTGTCGATGGTCCCTGAATAACAAGCACACGATAGGCATTCTTTCCGCCTGTGGATCGAACGGCATTGATGAACGTCTGGTGGTACGAGGTCAGGACGCTCATCTCCGTTGCGGTTGAGACATTCGGCTCGTTTGCACTTGCGAAGATCAGGTGCTCATCGAATTCGCGGAGGTGTGTTGCGATTTGTTCCCAGAAAGCTTTTTGCATGGCGTTCACCGACGTTTGTTTCTGCGTCGTACAATTTTCCTCCAGCCATCCGCCATCCCAGTGGATGTTGACGATCACGTACATACCATTGTTGACGCAATATTGTACTACCTCCTTCACACGGTTGAGCCAGTCGGTTTTCAGCTGTGCCGTTGAAGTGTTCGCCATATATTGGTTCCAGGCGCAAGGGATGCGGATGGCGTTGAATCCACTGGCCTTTACTTTGTCGATCAGCGCCTGGGTGACCATTGGATTGCCCCACGCTGTTTCGCCGCCGATGGCTTCCATTGTATTACCGATGTTCCAGCCGAGGTTGATCCTTGTTGCAAGCTGCACGGCATTGCTTGTCATTCCGGTTTGATCGGGTGGGAGAGGCGATGTATTGTAGCTCGGGTAGCCCGTTGGAGGCCTTCGCGCAGCATCACTCTCCTGGGTAGATGACAACGGCGATGATGGGTTCCGGACCGAAGGATCAACCGGATCGGTACCGGAGCATCCTGCGATAGTGAACACTATTGCGATGCATAGAAGATGTTTTAGTTTCATTTGGATAGTTAGTTTGTGTATAGGCAAATGAAACATGACGGTGCAAAGGCAAGGGTATTGAAAAGTCTGATCGAGGGACGCGAAATGTCTGTAAAGCCCTCATGGTTGAAATCGGACTTCTTATGCAAGATTTGCGAGGGTGTCAAAAATTCCGAAAAGACAGTATGAAATGTCTTCGGCAGGCTTTTGTCACAACGGCGGCTTTTCGGATTCAGCGTTCCGGAGCTCTATAGGATCGTTTACGAGTTTTAGGTTACAAAACACGCATTGCGCCAGATAGCTCGCTCACACTTTCGGGTGACTTTACTATCTGGCACGTAAGGCGTGTTGCTGATCTCAAGATCTCAGAGTGATTGATTCAATTTTTTTACAGCTATTTAGTCAACGTCAGCAGCAGGTCATCGAGTCTTTCCAATGTTGATGTCAGACCGTCCTTCATGCCCATGTTGATCACCGTTTCGAGCGCTTCGAGCGAGTTGTAGGTGACAACGGTCTGTACGAGGGTGTGCTTCTCCATGTCGCGGAATGTTACATCCCATTTGGCGCGTGGCAGGTCAGGGTTCACTTCACCTTTTTCATTTGCAAAGGCGTCCCATGTTTTATAGCCGTCGATCGGTTTGATCTGAATATAATCTGCGCGTCCCCAGTATTCTTTTCCGTCGGGATCGACCATTGCATAGATCCAGTGACCGCCCTCGCGGAAGTCCATCGATTTGGTCTTCGTAGTGAAGGGCTTTGGAGCGAACCATTTGTCAAGCAGCTCACTTTTGGTGTGGCAATCCCAAACCAGCTGGCGATTGGCGGCGAATTCTCTCTTTACCGTGATCGTGTTCTTCTCCTTGTCTACAATGAAGTCGAATTGTAAGTTGGCAGTTTTCATTTTAGTCTTTGTTAAGTGTGGATAATAAATCGTCTAGTTGGTCGTAGCGGTTTTCCCAGATCTTCCTGAACTGAGCTAACCAGTTATCGATGTCTTTCATTTTATCGACTTTGATTTCATAGAATATCTCGCGGCCTTTTTGCGTGGCAGTAATGAGCTCGCACTCGTTGAGGATCTGCATGTGCTTCGAGATCGTTGGCCTCGCCACATCGAACTTTTCGGCGATCGCTCCGGCAGTCATCGTCTGTGCTGCAAGCAAAACCAGTATGGCTCTCCTGGTAGGGTCTGCAATAGCCTGAAATGGATCTCTTCGGAGTTTCATATGCGTTGCATTTAAAACGTGTAGCTATATGGCTACAAATGTAAACGAATATGAAGCTAAATGGCTACATAATTTTAAATATTTTCATATTATTTTGTAACATGCTTTATATCAACATTGTACGACCTTCGAATATGGGATCTGGCTGCCAGGCAGGATGCAGCGAGGCCTTTAAAGTACGAGTAGTAATTGAAGTACGAGCCCTGGCGGATGCAGATGGAAAATCACTTTAGGGTTCTAATTCTGAAGTTTACTCGAGACATTTTTTTATGAGATCAGGAAATCTTTTGACACTATTGATTCTGGTAAGTGCTCTACAATCGTGTGTGGTTTTTAATGCTGCAAAATATCAAAGCAACACTTGCGACATTCATAACGAGAAAATGAAGACAACGATCGTCATGACGAGCTATGGATTTGCATGCAAGGATGGTAAGACGCGCGAATATCCAAACGCTCGCGGACCGCATTGCATGGGATGTGTTGTCCCTGCCTGGCCGGCGAGGCGACTGGCGAGGGTCCACTATTGCAAGACTTGTGACAGATTGAAAGAAGAAACGCATCGACTGCCATCGGCCAGCAGATGACATCTGTTGCCGGGAGCAGGCCGAAAGATATCACGCCCTTGCGGCCCCTTGTGAGAGACCTTATTTCACTGGCGTGATCTGTGCCTGAATGCACCACCAACGTCCATTTTCCCTGATGTAAGTGTCCGTGTAAACGGAGTGTCCTTTAACTTCCCTGCCATCGACCATTTTAACGTAGTTGGTAGTTGACCGGACAAGGGCCGTATTGCCGAAGATACTGATGGATTCATCCGAATAAGAGAATGACTTGAAATTCCCCTGAGAATAGGCGGTGGCCCATTCCTTCAGATACTCTTCGCGACCGACAACCGCACCGGAGCTTTCAATACATATAAAATCCCTGTGAATGATCTCAGCATGAGCTGCCGTATCCTGTTTTATGAAGTTCTCAATGAATTTCGCGTTGAGCTCCTGCAACTTCTGCTTATCAACAGACGTCGCGGGAAGAAAAGCATGTAGTGCGTTACCGTTTATAATGAGGTTGGTGTAGGAATCGATATGACTCAGGATTTCGGCGCGTGGCCCGTTGACCCATGCGTCGCTGGTATAGAATTCGTTCTCGCGTTTATTGAGGTCGTCCAGGCTTTCATATTGACGAACGAGATAATAGACATCTTCTCCCTGAAGGCTGTGTCCAAAGTTGACGATATTGAAATCGGCTTTTTTGAGCAAGGGCATCGCGCGTTCCTTCACTGCCCGGTCGAAGACTTCGGCCGATCCTTTTTTTAACTGATAGGTCCTTATTTCAAGGACGCCTTTAAGATCCTGTGCGTGTGTTGTCATAGCCAATAGGATAAGGTTGAGTGTGACGATCGATAAACGTTTCATGCTTCAAAGCTAGCGAGGGCGGCGAGAGACCGCCTTCAAAAAATTGCTCTTTTATAGTTTGAAGCTTTTTTGAAAGAGCAAGATTCTTAAGACCGTAAATCTGCCTTTGTGCTTATCTTTATGTTCATATGGGTGCGGTATCAGCTCGTAGCATTACTTCCGAGAAGGTTAAGTCCGGAGTGTTCTATTCCTCGGACTTTTGTGAGTTAAAGCACTGGCAATACGACTTTGTATCGGAAGGGAGGCCAGCCGCCGGATATAACGATTGCCTGTGCGTGGTCTATGTGAGGAAGGGAAACTTTCTGTTTGACCTGAGCCACAACTCGTACGATACGCATTCCGGCCATGTGATCATCGATAAACCGGATTACGAATATCGGCTAAGGCCGGCAGCTGGGGAGTTGACGATCTTCAACTTCACGAACGGGTTTTATCGGCAATATGTAGAGGATTGCAGTCTCAAGCAGGCTTTCTTCTTTTCCAATCCCCGCATCCTTTCGCTGATGCTCGACGCGACTCCGGAGATGGACTATTTGCATTTTCAGATATTGAGAAGGGCAGGAGGGGCGGGGCGCCTGGAGATGGACAATCTGGTGATGGAGATGTTCGCACAGATCATTGCCCTCATTACCAACGAGCATACTCCGAACTCATTGCGTACGTCAGCCAAACCGCTTCACTTGCGACCGATAGAAATGGCGAAGGAGTACATTCACGAAAATTTCGCAACGGACATTTCATTGTACGAGTTATCCGATCATTGCTGTGTAAGCCCCTTCCACTTCTCACGGATATTCAAAAAATTCACTTCCTATTCACCACACCAATACCTTCACAATGTCCGGCTGAAACATGGCGAGTCATTGTTGCGCACCACAAGCCGTCTGGTATCGGATATTGCTTTTGCCTCAGGCTTCAACAGCCTGGAATACTTTGCTACAGCATTTCGCCAGCGATATCGGATGAGTCCGAGTCAATATCGCGATCGGAAGTAAATAGCTTTTCCGCTTAGTTACATGTTGAAGTCGACATCATCAATCAAAAATAAATAGGCTATCAATAACAGTTGCTTGTTCCACAGCGGCCGAAATGAAAAAGGCCCCGATCTTCCGGGGCCTTTCGTATTAATAAGTAAACAAGGTCGATTAGTCTCCGAAGGAAGCACGTGCTCCGCCGGCAACGAAGATCGCTGAAGCGCGTTGCTTCTGTCCTGTTGTGAACATGTACATACAAGCATCGTCGGTGTAGTCCATGTAGTTCATCGTCATTTCCACAGGAGTGCCTGAGCATGTGCTGTAGTGAGGGAATGCAGGACATCCGAAGTTGGAAGCGTTGTGTGTGGGCGTGTCGCTCACCTGATCGTTTCCGCAGGTAGCATCACCCCAGATGTGACGGAGGTTCAGCCAGTGACCCACTTCGTGGGTTGCCGTTCTTCCCTTGTCGAACGGTGCAGAGACAGATCCAACCCTTCCGAAGAAATTGTAGCCGATAACAACGCCGTCAGTTGCCGGGTTTCCGCCAGGGAACTGAGCGTATCCGAGGATCGTTCCGCCGCCTGAGGTCATCTTGTTCACAACCCACATGTTGAGGTATTCAGTCGGGTTGGTGGGATCGATACCGCCACGGCTGGACTTCTTCATGTCGTCATTGGTCTGCCAGCTCTTCTTCGTAGAAGATTTGCGGTTAACGCCAACAAGTACGAACTGGAAGTCCATATCTGCTACCGTTCCGGCAAACAAGGCAGGAGTTTGAGAAACGTCTGCATTCGTTGCGTTGAAATCTTCATTGAGGACATCGATCTGTGATTGGATCTGTGCGTCTGAAATGTTCTCGGCACTTGTTCTGTAGATCACGTTCACGACAACTGGTATTTCGATCTTTCCCTGTGCGTTCAATCGTCCGCTGGCAATTGCTCTTGCCGTCTGCGATTCGATCAATTGCATACGCGCAGCAAGTGTCGGGTCGGCAGCGAGCTGTGCCTCGAGCACTTCCATCGAAGCACACATTCTGGCCTGTGGCGCTTGAAGGGTTAGATCATTGTTGTCAGTGAGTTCTTTTTCTGTACAGGCACCAACGATAATGGAGCCTGCCGCGAGGTAGGACAAAAACTTCTTCATCATTTTAGGTTAAGGTGTTATGAATCGGCGGCAAGATATATAAACGATGGAATATTCCTACACTCGTTAGGTTAACCACTATATATTTTTTTTGAGGTTGGGGCCGATGTCCAATTTTTATTTGGTTTTTGTAATGGGGACCAATTGCATACAATATATTGTGGAAGTTGGCGAGGACGATCTGTGAGTCATTATGACTAATATCGATGCCAGTGAGACGACAAAATTCTTTCTTCGGGCAAGGAGGGACTATCTTTCAAATGCGTTTGATGACGTGGAATTGGTTTGATCGATCGCACTAAACTTTTCCGCCGGAGTACATTTCATCAGTGTTCCTATCGCGGCAAGCATTATTGGACGGCAATCCAGATAGAGTTATGTATAAAATCAAGATAACCGTATTCTTCAGCCTGATCATTGCTTCTCATGTATTCATCCTGAGCAGTGTTCAGGGACAACCATTTACGTTGACAAAGGAGCAAGCAATTGAGGACCTTAAATGGTTGAGGTTTGCGTTGGAATATGTACATCCGCGGCTATACAAATACGAAAGCAAGAAAGCTGCTGATGCACGATTTGATAGCGCTGATAAACAAATTTACGGTGATATCCCGGGATTAGATTTCCTTGCCCTTGTCAGCAGGATCAATGCTGCAGTTCGGTGTGGGCATTTGTATACGATTCCGCAAGACCAACTGGCGAGAGAGGTTTTGGATAAAAAAGTATTGCCGTTTCAAATTAAGGTTTTAGAGGACAAGATTTACATCGTAAATGACTGCAGTAATTCGTCAATTACAAATGGTTCACAGATATTATCGATCAATGGCAAGAGTGCCAGAGAAATATTCGATGCGATAATAACGGGAATAGCTTCGGACGG
>CBHTUB010000022.1:0-25706 GCA_966095595.1 uncultured Chryseosolibacter sp.
TGTATCAAAACAACTGGGCTAAACTGGTTCCCATGAGAAAACGATTGCATACAAATTCTATTCTTTTGTTGCTGATTGCGTCGTCATTCGTTTGGTACGGATGCACTCAATCGTCCGGAAATGCTGGAGCACAACAGCAGGCGGGCGTTGCGCTTCCCGTGCTGGGTGTTACCGAGATCACGGCGACAACCTACCGTGAATTTCCTGCCCGGCTGGAGGGAACGCAGGTAGTGGAGATACGTCCCCAGGTGAGCGGTTACCTCAACAAGATCGAGGTCGACGAAGGCGAATATGTTAAAAAAGGCCAGGTGCTGTTCCGTATCGACGATCACGTTTATCGTGAACAATATAACAATGCCCAGGCGAGCCTCGCGACAGCCAAGGCGGATCTGGCCAATGCTTCGCTTGAAGTATCGAGACTTACCCCATTGGTTCAGAGCAATGTAGTGTCCGACGTGAAATTGAAAACGGCACAGGCAACCTATGATGCCGCCGTAGCTCGAGTCGCTCAGTCGGAAGCGATGGTCAACAGCGCCTCCATCAACGTTGGATATGCCTCCATCAAGGCACCGGTGGACGGATATGTTGGAATGATCCCCCTAAAGACGGGAAGCCTTGTAAGTGTGGGCAATGCGGAACCCCTCACGGTCATTTCCGAGATCCGGGATATCTACGCATACTTTTCATTCAGCGAGGTCGACTTCCTCGAATTCAGCGGAAAGATCCCTGGCAATTCGCTCAACGACAAGATCGAAGGTATTCCTGCGGTCGAGCTTGTACTGGCCGACAACAGCACGTATCCATCAAAGGGGAAGGTAGAGATCATCGCGGGTCAATTCAATAATTCAACCGGAGCGATCAGCATGCGTGCAAAATTTCCGAACAACAACGGGCTTTTGCGCTCGGGCCTCACCGGAAAGATCAGAATACCGCGTACGGTCTCGTCAGCAGTGGCTGTTCCGCAGTCGGCGACTTTTGAGTTGCAGGACAAAGTAATGGTCTTCCTACTGGATGATAAAAATATCGTGACGAGCGTTCCGATAGAGGTGTCCGACAACTATGGAAATTTTTACCTGGTTAGCAAGGGCCTGAAGCCTGGACAACGCATTGCCTATGCGGGCATCGACAGGTTGCGCGATGGAGCGCTTGTACAACCACAAATGATCTCGGCTGACAGCTTGCTGAAGGCAAACCGATTCCAATAAAATAAATAAAGAAAGCTATTGGCGGTTGGCATTTGGGTCATGGCGGAATTGCCAAACATGATCAGCCAACAGCCAAATGCCCAAACCCAATACCCATTCATTAGCAATTATTTCTTAAACAGAATCAACACACATGCTAAGAAAATTCATTGAACGACCGGTCTTGTCGACCGTCGTGTCGATCATACTTACTCTTTTGGGACTGTTGTCGTTGTACACACTGCCCATCACGCTGTTTCCTGACATTGCGCCCCCTACGGTCCAGGTTACTGCCACATATCCCGGGGCGAATGCCGAAGTCGTAGCGCGCTCCGTGGCCACCCCGATAGAGGAAGCCATCAATGGTGTGGAGAACATGAGCTACATGACTTCCACCTCCAGCAATGACGGAACGATGACGCTGAATGTGTTCTTCAAAACGGGGACCGACCCGGATATTGCGTCGGTAAACGTCCAGAACAGGGTATCCAAGGCGATCAGCATTTTACCTCCTGAAGTTGTACAGGCAGGTATTTCTACCCAGAAGCAACAGAACAGTATGATCATGGTTCCATTGATCTACAGCACGGACAGTTTGTACGATGAGACGTTTTTGCAAAACTACGCCAAGATCAATATCATTCCTGAACTTCAGCGCGTTCGCGGGGTGGGACAGGCGATGGTATTCGGAGCGAAGGATTACTCGATGCGCATCTGGCTGAAGCCGGATCGTCTCGCCGTCAATAACCTGTCGGCGCAGGATGTTCTGAATGCGATACGTGAACAAAATCTGGAAGCCGCTCCCGGAAGATTTGGACAGGCCAGCAGTGCTTCGTTCGAGTATATCCTTAAATACAAGGGCAAGTTCTCAAAGAATGAAGATTTCGAGAACATCATCCTGAAATCGTCTCCTGATGGGTCGGTGCTCCGCCTGAAGGACGTAGCACGTGTCGAATTCGGTTCGTTTGCCTATAGTGCGAACACGCTCATCCAGGGACGCCAGGGTATCGGGATCGCCATTTTCCAGGCAGCGGGGTCGAATGCCAACGACATTCTGACCGAAGCAGAAGAAGTATTGAAACGCGCTGCGGTGAATTTCCCGAAAGGCGTGGAGTACTTCATAATGTTCAGCGCAAAGGATTTCCTCGATGAGTCGGTGGCACAGGTTGTCGAAACACTGGTGATCGCCTTTATCCTGGTATTCCTTGTGGTATATCTGTTCCTTCAGGATTTTCGCTCAACCCTTATTCCTGCATTGGCTGTACCTGTAGCGATCATCGGTACATTCTTCTTTATGCAGTTGTTCGGTTTCTCGATCAACCTCCTGACCTTGTTTGCCCTTGTTCTCGCGATCGGTATCGTGGTGGATGACGCTATCGTTGTGGTAGAAGCGGTTCACTCGAAGCTCGAACGCACGCGGCTCTCACCGAAAGATGCGACCATCGAATCCATGAATGAGATCTCGGGGGCCATTATTTCGATCACCCTGGTCATGGCGGCTGTGTTCATCCCGGTTGGATTTATCCAGGGCCCTGCAGGCGTATTCTTCAAGCAATTTGCCTTCTCCCTTGCCATCGCGATCCTTATCTCTGCCGTGAACGCCTTGACGTTGAGTCCGGCGCTGTGTGCCGTTCTGTTAAAGGATAAACATGGCGATGGCGATGATGGAGCGCACAGGAAGGGGTTTGCCAGGAGATTCTTCACCAGCTTCAATGCCGGCTTCAACGCTACGGCAGAGCGATATCAGAAGAGTATTCAGTTCCTGATCAACCGGAAGTGGCTGGCGATCGGTGGCCTTGTAGTGGTCACGCTCGCGACGATCTGGCTGGTGAGGACTACGCCGACCGGTTTCATTCCCACGGAAGATCAGGGCTTCATTGTATATTCCGTGAATCTTCCCCCTGGCGCGTCGCTGGACAGAACACAAAAGGTGATGGAGAAGATCGATGCGCTCGTCAAAGAAGTTGAAGCCGTCGACAAACGTGGTGCCGTTACCGGGTTGAACTTTATTGCCAACGCTAATAGCTCAAACTATGCCATCGGATTCATTCGGATGAAACCTCCGGGCGAAAGGGGAGCAGTGAGCAACATCGACGCGGTTACCGGTTTATTGTATCAAAAGTTGAGTGTAATAAAAGAAGCAAGTGTCTTCCTGTTCGTGTTTCCGACCGTTCAGGGATTCGGTAACACCAGCGGATTTGAATTTATCCTGCAGGACAGAACAGGAGGGGAACTTAATAAGCTCAGCGCCACTGCCCAAACGCTGATCGGAGCCCTGATGCAACGCCAGGAGGTGGCTTTCGCCTTCACGACATTCCACACAGGCAACCCGCAGTACATGATCAAGGTGAATGAAGCGAAAACCAAACAGCTCGGTGTTTCCATAGACGCACTGCTGCAAACGCTCCAGGTTTATTATGGAAGCAGCTTTGCATCGGACTTCAATAGGTTTGGAAAGTACTATCGCGTTATCGTGCAGGCCGATGTTTCCTATCGGATGGACGCCTCTTCGCTCAGCCAGGTCACTGTGAAAAATGATCGTGGCGAGATGGTGCCGGTATCTTCGCTGATCACCCTCGAGCGTGTCTTTGGTCCGGAGACCGTAACGCGCAACAACCTGTTCAATGCAGTGACGATCAACGGGATCACGAAGCCGGGCTACAGCTCGGGTGACGCCATAAAGGCCGTCCAGGAAGTTATGGCGACTACTTTGCCCCGGGGATACTCATACGAATTTACCGGAATGACACGTGAAGAGCTCAGCTCGGGCTCACAAACCGGTATACTGTTCCTGCTCAGCGTTGTGTTTGTTTACTTCCTGCTTGCTGCACAATACGAAAGTTACATCCTTCCCCTGGCTGTTATCCTCACGGTACCCACTGGTATTCTGGGTGTGTTTGCGTTCATCGGACTGTCGGGCATTGAGAACAATATTTACGTTCAGGTGGGCCTTATCATGCTCATAGGATTGCTCTCCAAGAATGCGATCCTGATCGTAGAGTATGCGGTACAGCGAAGGAATGCGGGAATGGGGCTGGTGGAATCGGTGCTCGAGGCCTGCAAGCTGCGTCTCCGTCCGATACTCATGACATCCTTTGCATTCATTGTGGGATTGCTTCCGCTCACATGGGCTACAGGCGGATCGGCGCTGGGTAACCGCTCGATCGGAACAGGAGCTATCGGAGGTATGCTCACGGGCGTGGTGCTCGGTATTTTTATCATTCCTATTCTCTTTGTCATCTTCCAATACCTGCAGGAACGTGTTCGTGTGAAAATGGGACGCGCGACAGGAATAGAAGAAACAGGATCTATATAAGCCTTTAACTATGAAACGAAATAACTTCATATACTTCTTTGCTTTTCTGACTGTTACGGCATTCGTTCTCGGGTCGTGCTCAGCGGGAAAGAACTATAAAAGACCGGACATCGGCATTCCGTCGTCGTACAACGCTCAGGATTCGGGCGACAGCAGTCTCGCCGTAAGGCCATGGCGCGAGTTCTTCTCAGATACCACACTGGTCGGTCTGATCGACAAGGCGCTCGTGAATAATTTCAACCTTCAGGTGGCGATACGCAGGGTCGATGTTTACCAATCGCTGGCAAAACAGGCTCGTTCCGCATGGTTGCCGACTTTATCCGTGCAAACGTCAGCCTCGACCGTCAATCCTTCCGGCAACAGCTTGAATGGAATCAGTCTGAGCAATTTCCTTGGCACCAACCATCTGGAGGACTACACCCTTGGCGGAACAATGGCATGGGAGCTCGACATCTGGGGAAAGATCAGAAGGGGTAAGGAAGCTGCGCGCGCTGATTATCTCCAGAGCTACGAAGCGCGCAAAGCGATCCAGACAGCTCTTGTGTCACAGGTTGCCGACGCGTACTACAACCTGTTAATGATGGAGTCACAGCTCGCCATCGCGAACCGAAATGTTCAGCTGAATGACAGCACTGTGAAGATGATGGAGTTGCAGAAAACGGCAGGAGAGGTGACTTCGCTGGCAGTAGAACAAGCTCTCGCACAAAAGCAGACATCTGAGCTGTTGGTGCAACAACTTGGACAAGCCAAACAACTCCAGCAAAACGCGCTCAAGCTTTTGCTGGGTGATCTTCCGGGAAGCTTTACATTTCAGCAGTCGATTTATGAGCTTCCGTCAGGCGTAAGTCTGTCAACCGGAGTTCCCGCCGATCTTCTGCGATTCCGCCCTGATGTGCGCGCAAGCGAGCAGGCCCTGGTGGCGGCAAACGCGCGCGTAGGTGTTGCACAGGGAAGCTTGTATCCCTCGCTGAGCCTCACGGCGTCGGGAGGATTGAATGCATATCAGTCGAGCGAATGGTTCAAGGCACCTGCCTCGTTGTTCGGAACTGTCGCGGGTAATCTCGTGCAGCCCGTTTTTGCACGGCGTGCATTGAAGACAAATCTTGAAGTTGCCAAAGCACAACGGGACCAGCGCGCGATCGAGTTCAGACAATCGGTGACCGTTGCCGTTCACGACGTCGTGAATGCCCTGGTGAAATTGGACAAGTTAAATGGTCAACAGCAGATCGCCACGCAAAGGGTGGAGACGTTGGGCCGTGCGGTAAGCAACTCTCAATTACTTTTCAGGAGCGGCCTTGCCAATTACCTTGAGGTGATCACAGCCCAACGCACTGCGCTTGATGCTGACCTGGAAAAGGCAATCATCACACGCCAACAGCTGAGCGCCTATGTCGAACTGTACAGGTCGCTTGGTGGGGGAGCGCTTTGATTGTCGTGACCAGGCCGCCAATATGGATTTAAGGCGTTTGATGTTTTTAATGTTCAAAGCCACGCACACCTAACATTAACAGCACACATATCAATCCGCGAAAACCTGTAGGCTAATGCCTGCAGGTTTTTTTCTTTTGTATAGCCTGGCTACCCTTGCCCGTTATTCATCCGGTTGCCGCCTTGAATGCATAGGATCTTGTACGGTTCTGTCACCAATAAATTGCGGGGCTGCCTGGCCCACGCGTTGCAAAGTTTAGCCGATTGTTTTTTCTGTGATAAAAAAATTCAATATATTTAATTAGCCCATCCAAAGAAGGAGTTGCCAGAAGTTGAACGCTGACAATAAACTATTGCGACGAGGATGGTATCGAAAGTTGTAACACTAAAGGAATCGGACGTTGCGGCACACCGGCCCCCAGGACAGGACACTCAAACGGAAAGTGCTCATCTTTACACCTCTCCCTCTATCCCTCACGCTATAAAGAACGTCGCGAGCATCCTAAGCGTGGTCTTCCCAGACTTATTGTACGCTAACCCGATACATTCCCGGTTATCCAAACCCATTGCTCCGATATTTACAGTCGCCTCTGGTCAATCCGTCAATGTGCACGGAACAGTAGCTATGGCGTTGTACGGCCGGTTATCTTCTGCAGGAACAACGTATTATGATAGAACCTGCTGGAACAATTCAACCTAGGTAAGCTCCAGGAACCTGAAATGCAATAATAAACCCCAACCTCACTCACATGAAACTCCTAAGGAACCTATCGATCCGAAATAAGCTCATTCTGATCTCCGCGATTCCCTTACTTGCATTGATCTACCTTCTACAAGGGATCGTGAGGACTGAATTGTATCGCAAACAAGTCACCACTGAAGTATACCGGACCTTTCAGGAAGTTGAAAAGACTTCTGACCTTATCCATGAAATACAGAAGGAGCGTGGTTTGACCGTAACATTCCTGCGCAGTCAGTCGCGTGAGGATCGGGATAAAATGATCAGCCAGCGCGAGAGCACCAATCGCGCGGTGACGGATGTACAAAACATTTACCGACAGCATGACAAAGCCATGACGTCAATTTCTGCACTTGACAGTCTTTCCGCCTGGCGATCAAAATTGGCGACCCTTCCCGAAGAGCTTAATACGCTGAAGTCTCATCTTATGCGGGAGATCAACCTCAACTCGAGATCCTCCCAGAATGCCGATATCAAGAACCTGCTGGAAGCCCATTTATTTTTGCTCTACGCCAAGGACTACCTGTCAAGGATCAGAGCGACGCTTGCCGGTGCCATTCTTTCGGGTGGCTTTAAAAATCGTGAATACGGGGACTTTTCGTCTTTAAAGGGCCAGCACGAAATAAACCTGTATAAATTCCGCGAAAGCGCTTCAGTCGACCTGGGAAAGTTCTTTGAGAAACGTACGACAACTTTGCCGGTGACCCAAATGTACTCGCTAATGGATTCCGTATTCAAAAACCCTGGCCTGCTGAGTTCAATAAGTCACGATCATTGGTGGGTGAATTCTTCCGAAGCCGTGAACATGTTCAAGGAAGCAGAAGATTATTCACTTGAACGGATAAAAGAGCGTTCGGAAACGGAGTTGGCCAAAATAAACAAATCTGTTGTCACCAATATCTCTTTTGCGGTTTTGGTCATTATACTGATCGTTGCACTGGTCGTGACGATGATACGGGAGATCGTCAGCGCCATTTTTCAGATCAAAGCCGCTGCAGAAAAGATGACTAACGGGGAAGTCGATTTTTCTATTTCACTCAACTCGAAGGATGAGATCGGCGATCTGGCTGTTTCTTTCAACCGCATGATTGATGTGTCAAAGGAATATGCTAAAGTAGCCGAGGTTATCGGTAAAGGGGACTACAGTTCTACTGTGAGTATCCGGAGTGACTCAGACACTCTTGGTAAGGCGCTGGACAACATGAAAAATAATCTTCAGAAGCTCTCGCGTGAGAACGAGATCCGCACCTGGCTACTGACGGGCAGCACAGAACTTAACGACAAAATGCGTGGAGAAAAAGATGTGCTGACGCTTGCGCAGGACATCATCAACCAGATCACTGCGTATATCGGCGCACAAATTGGCGCGATCTATTTAAAAGAAAACGGACATCTTACGCTCATGGGAAGTTATGCGTTTCATTCGCGTAAAGGCAACACCAGCGTCTTCGAATTAGGTCAGGGGTTTGTCGGTCAGTCTGCGCTCGAGAAAAAAGCGATCGTATTCAACGACATCCCCGATAGTTACATCAGGATCAATTCAGGGCTGGGAAATGCCGTACCCAAAAATATTCTGGTCTATCCTTTCCAGTACGACAATGAAGTGAAGGGAGTCATTGAAATTGGATCGTCGCGCGACTTCTCGGAGTTGGACATGCAGCTTTTGCAACTGGTGGCCGACAATATCGGTATTGCCATAAATGCGTCTCAATCGAGGGATCGCCTCAAGGAGCTGCTTGAAGAAACACAACGCCAATCGGAGGAACTGGAGGTACAACAGGAGGAGCTAAGACAATCGAACGAGGAGCTGCAATCGAAAACGGAATTGCTTGAAAAATCCGAAGCCGAGCTGAAGACCCAACAGGAAGAGTTGCAGCAAACCAACGAGGAACTCGAAGAGAAGGCAAATCTGCTCGAGGCACAAAAGCAGACCATGGAGAACGCGAAGATGCAGATCGAAACGAAGGCAAGAGAGCTGGAGGCGACAAGCAAGTATAAATCCGAGTTCCTCGCAAATATGTCGCATGAGCTACGCACGCCGCTCAACAGCATTCTGATCCTGTCACAGATATTGATGGAGAACAAAACCAAATCACTCGGCGAGAAAGAGATCCAGTTTGCGTCCAATATCTACAATTCGGGTGCGGACCTTTTGAATCTGATCAACGAAATATTGGATTTGGCCAAGGTGGAAGCAGGAAAAATGGAGTTGGATGTCCACCAGTTGTCGATAGACGACATCGTTTCTGATACAAAAATAATGTTCTCGGAGATCGCCGCAAACAAGTCGATTAAATTCGACCTGAAAGTGGATGATAGCATTGCGTCTGCAGTAATTACGACCGATAAGCAACGGCTGGCTCAGATCCTCCGGAACCTTTTATCCAACGCTTTTAAGTTTACGAACAAGAGTGGCCGTGTGCAACTGTCCATTCAGCCTGCGGCAGAAGACACAGAATATAAAAGAAACGATCTGGAAAAAGTTGACAGGGTGATTGCATTCTCCGTGTCCGATACCGGCATCGGTATTCCTCCGGATAAGCTCCATGTCATATTTGAAGCATTCCAGCAGGTCGATGGATCTACGAAAAGAAAGTATGGTGGCACTGGTCTTGGACTTTCGATCAGCCGCGAATTTGCTTACGCGCTGGGGGGAGAAATTCATGTCGAAAGCCATGAGGGGGAGGGCAGTACATTTACGCTGTATCTTCCCGTCACGTTCGATCCGTCAATGGTTGGCGCGGGCACCCGGCAGGTAGCGATCAGGGAGCGGGCTGAAAAGGTCCCGGCAATCGCCAGGCCGACCGTGGCCAGGATCGAGATGGATGATCCAGGCATCGACGATCGCAATACGATAGACGACAAGAGTCGTGTGATCCTTATCATGGAAGACGATCCCGCATTCGCCGGGGTGCTGCTGAATTTTGTGAGGGAACGGCAATACAAGGGAATTATTGCCTATCAGGGCAATACCGGATTGAGCTTTGCAAGACACTACAAGCCGGATGCAATAATACTGGATATGAATCTTCCCGTAGTGGATGGAGCTGAAGTGCTCAAGCAATTGAAGAATGACCCTGAACTGAGGCATATCCCCGTTCAGATCATTTCCGGCTTCGATCGCAAAAAAGAAGGGCTGGAGCTCGGAGCATTTGATTACATCAAAAAACCGGTGACACAGGAAGTTTTATGGCAGGCGTTTGATAAGATCGAATCGTTCGTCAGCCGCAAGATCAAACACTTGCTGATCGTCGAGGATGACAGGCAGCACAATGAAGCGGTAAAAGAGCTCATCGGCAACGGGGATGTGAAAAGCTTCTCCGCCTATTCCGGAAATGAGGCGTTTCAGATGATGTCCGACAACTCGTTTGACTGTATCATCGTCGACCTTGGACTTCCGGACATGACTGGCTTTGAATTCCTTGAAAAGATCAGAGACAGTAAAGAGCTGTCACGTATTCCGGTCATCGTTTATACGGGCAAGGATCTGACAAAAGAAGAGCACAACCGACTCGAGAAGCTCGCCAACACCGTTGTGCTTAAGACAGCCTATTCGCATGACCGGTTGCTGGATGAGACGATGTTATTCCTTCACCGTTTGGAGTCGCGTTTGCCGAAGGAGAAACAAAATCTGATACGCAAGCTCCATAAAAGCGATGAAGTCCTTAAAAACAAAAGAGTGCTCGTGGTAGACGACGACATCCGAAACGTTTACTCGCTCACGCACGCTCTCGATCTCGAAGGCATGGTTTGCACCACAGCCGAGAACGGTAAAGAGGCGCTCAAACTCCTGAAGCAAAATGGGTCGTTCGATATCATATTGATGGATGTAATGATGCCTGAAATGGATGGCTATGAAGCAACCCTCGAGATCCGAAAGATCGACCGTTTCAAAAAGCTACCGATCATCGCGCTGACGGCAAAGGCAATGAAAGGAGATCGTGAAAAGTGCCTGGCCGTAGGTATGTCCGATTACATCTCAAAGCCACTCAATGTTGAGCGGCTTCTCTCGCTGATGCGTGTATGGTTGTATGCTTAGCCAGGGCGTACAGCAGTTTGTTAAACAGGAGATCAAGTTCCCATTAAAAAAAGATTCACGTGGTCATTGCATCAGAAGAGCTGAAAGAATTGCTTGAGTCCATTCGCCTGGCATACGGCTATGATTTCACCGAGTATGCAGAGAGCTCCGTCAAAAGGCGATGCGCTCACTTTATGGGCACGCGTAAGATCACCTCAGTTGAGATTTTGCGGAAGACGCTTCTCAACGACGAAAGGCTATTCGAAGAGTTCATCCGCGAAATATCGGTGACCGTCACAGAAATGTTCCGAGACCCGCCGTTTTATAAAAGCCTTCGGGAAAATGTCATGAGGAGATTAGGAACCTATCCGTTCATCAAGATATGGCTTGCGGGCTGTGCAACTGGCGAAGAAGCGTATTCACTGGCGATCCTGTTAAAGGAAGAAGGCATGCTCCAGCGTTCTGTCATATATGCCACCGATATCAATCAGCACTCCCTGGCATTGGCGAAAGAAGGCATCTATCCCTTGCAATACATGAAGAACTATACGTCGAACTATCAGAAGGCTGATGGCAAGAATTCATTCTCTGACTATTATACGGCGCACTACGACTCAGCGCTGCTTGATAAATCGTTGAGGCAGAATATGGTCTTTTCGTCGCACAATCTTGCCAGCGACACGTCATTCAATGAATTTCATCTGATTATTTGCCGGAACGTGCTCATCTATTTCAATCAGCAGCTGCAAAATAAAGTGATCAATCTTTTTTACGATAGTCTTTGCCCTTTTGGATTTCTCGGGCTTGGCAACAAGGAGTCCCTTTTGTTCGCAGAGAAGCGCGCAAATTTCAGCGAAGTTGACAGAAGAGAAAGAATATTTATGAAAGTCAGCTGATTGCCTTATGCAAGGTGCTTGTCAATATTCGGTAGTAGTTATTGGGGCCTCCAGCGGAGGGCTGGACGCGCTTAGTACATTACTGTCTGCGTTGCCCGGAACTTACCGGCTGCCCGTGATCGTCGTTCAACACAGATCTAAGGAAGAGCGGGACCTTCTGGAAACTGTGCTTCAGCATAAGTGCGAGATACGCATCAAGCAGGCGGACGAAAAGGAGAAAATAACGGCAGGTTTTGTCTACATCGCGCCGCCGAATTATCACCTGATGATAGAATCTGACATGACCTTTTCATTGTCCGTGGATGAGTCGGTAAAATTCAGCAGGCCTTCGATTGACGTTCTGTTCGAGACAGCCTCACATGTATACGCTGAAAGGCTGATAGGGATAATCCTCACCGGCTCCGGCAGCGATGGCGCGGGCGGTATGTTGTCGATAAGTGAGCAAAATGGATTTACGATAGCCCAGGATCCCGGAGAAGCACATGACCCGGCGATGCCGATAGCATCGATCCGCACGGGAGCCGTAAAAAGGGTTTTACCATTAAAAGAGATCATTGAGTTTCTGAAACAGGTTGAAAAAAGCTGACATGAAAAATTATAGCAAGTCCACGGTCCTGCTTGTAGACGACAACCCGGCAAATATCCTGGCGCTGGAGAGGCTATTGGAAACATCCGACAGGGTATTTTTGAAGGCCTCGTCGGGAGATGAAGCGTTGAAACTGGCATTGAATCGCGAAGTAGATCTCATCATTCTCGACGTGCAGATGCCCGCAATGGATGGATTTGAAGTCTCTCAAATTCTAAAGTCCAATGGACGGACGCGGGATATTCCGATAATTTTTGCTTCCGCCGAAAAGAAGGATCATTATTTTATGATGAAAGGATTCGAGGAAGGAGCGGTGGACTACCTGTCAAAGCCGCTCGACCCGGACCTGACACGAGCAAAAGTATCCGTGTTGCTAAAGCTCCAAATGCAGAAGCGGGAGCTTACGGAAAAAAATCTGTCCCTGGAGCGATCTGCGCTGCTGATCAACAACTCTGCCGATATCATTGGTATCATTGATGAGGTATCTCTCAAATTCGAGGAGATCAATCAGGCGTTCACAACCATCCTTGGACACGATCCTAAGGAAGTAAAAGGTACGTCGCTCGAATTTTTTCTGAGTGATGAGGACAGGAGTTATATCAAAAATCTCAGGACGAAGAACAAGGAGCGGATGTCGTTTGAGACACGTATCTACTGCAAGGACAGAAGTATCCGGTGGCTCCAATGGAATGTCGTGATTAAAGATGGAAAATGGTTCGTCAATGCGAGAGACATTACGCTGGTGAAGCAGGTTCAGAAGGTTCGGGACTATCTGGCGGCGATCGTCAAGCAATCGAACGATGCGATTTATATTCATGACGATGTCGGCAAAATAATCTCATGGAACAAGGGAGCCGAGGACATATACGGATACACCGAAGAAGAGGCATTGAGGATGAAGATATGGAACATCATACCTGACCATCTCCAAAGCGACGCCCAGCATATCATTGATGAAGTAAAAAAGGGAAAGGGACTGAATGCCATCGAGTCGAGAAGGATCACCAAGCATGGCAAGCTCGTCGACGTCCTGTTTTCGGCATCGGTGATCAAAGATCCCGAGAACGATAAGCGATCAGTTGCCATCACGGAGCGCAACATTACCCTGCAGAAGAAAGCCGATGAACAGATCAAGCAACTTAACAGCGACCTGCAGGCGAAGATTACCGAACTTGAAGAAAGCAATAAGGAGCTCGAATCATTTTCATACACGATCTCTCACGATCTCCGCGCGCCCCTGAGGGCAATAAGTGGTTACTCGCGGGTGCTGGAAGAGGACTATATCGACAAGCTTGACGACGAAGCTAAAAGGATGCTGGCCTCCATTGAACGCAATGCATCGAAAATGGGGAATCTCATTGACGATCTTCTCGCATTCTCAAGAATGGGAAAGAAAGACGTTGCTAAAACACGGATTGACATGACTGAAGTTGTCCACGGTATCATCGATGAGCTCAGGCGAACGGTGCCATGTTCGGCCGAATTTGCAATCAGTGAACTCCTTCCGGTGCCGGCCGACCCCGCATTGATCAATCAGGTATGGGTCAACCTTTTGTCGAATGCTGTGAAATATTCCGGCAAGCGTACAAAGCCAAATATCCAGGTTGGATCTTACGCGGAAAACGGCGATGTTGTTTTCTACGTCAGGGACAACGGAACCGGTTTCGACATGGAGTATGCAAACAAACTCTTCGGTGTTTTTCAAAGGCTACACCGCGCTGACGAGTTCGAGGGAACCGGTATCGGATTGGCGATCGTTCACCGCGTTGTAACGCGACATCAAGGGAAAGTCTGGGCCGAAGGTAAGTTGAACGAAGGCGCAACGTTTTATTTCTCACTACCCGCAGAGTAGGTTTGAATCCATAGGCTTTAGACGCAGTCCCTTAGCTTCTCCGTATCAGCTTTGTCCAACCTGTCAGAGGACCCGCTGCAAATCGTTGCGACGATTCTTTGCCGCAACCAAGTTTCATTGTTAGATACCAAATCCATTGAAAATACCGGCGCATTCGGCCCAAAATGCTGTGCGTATTTATAACACAAAGCACAGTGTGTAAATATATTCCCACAACGAATCAGAAAACGAAGCCCTGGGAAGGCATTTATATCCGACTTCTTCATCATTACTGGAAATATTGCTAAATTTCGTGTTCGTACCCATTAGCCCTGCTGATTTACCCCACGAGTGTGAGAATAGCTGCGCTTGTTTTGATGTTGACTGCAATTTCTGGTGCCATTGCCTCGATTTTCTGGTACCAGGAATTCCAATATCTCCTGCCCACTCCGGTCCCAAAAAATTACCGGGTTGTAGCTCCGAACGAAGTCGTTCAGATCAAGGACAGCACATTGCTCGGCCAGCAACATGCTAAACCAAAACTCCTCCATTTTTTCAGTCCCACGTGTCCGTGTTCGAGATTCAACCTGAAGCATTTTCTTTCACTGAATCGAAAGTATAACGACCGTGTTGATTTCTACGTGGTAATAGAGGATCCTGAGAAACTGACTTCTGCGAAGTATATGCTCGATACAGACATGACGATCCTGATCGACAGGGGCGAGATGCTGGCGAAAGCTTGTGGCGTTTACTCGACTCCGCAGGCAGCGCTCATTCAAACTGACAACAAATTGTATTTCAGGGGAAATTATAACCGCTCGAGATATTGCACCGATAAAAATACCAACTTCGTGCAGATGGCGCTGGATTCGCTACTCGCCCACCGGGAGCCACCACGCTTTATCGAGCTGGCAACACAATCATACGGATGTACTATAGTTGATGAACAAGACTCTTTAAACAATGGCGTCAGTTTCTTTGAGTGAGCGGGATATTACGATCCTGTACGAGGATATTTATCACAAGGCAGACAAGGTCATCGAACGTCTGCTTGCCGTGATGTTCCTCTTCGGGATCTTCATCGCCTTCTTCTATGACACATGGCTGGTGGCGATCGGGGTCGGTAGTCTCAATCTGCTCTCGTACTATATCACCAAAAGGATGCTGCCCGGATCGAATCTTTACCAATACGTGCTCAGCGTGGTCATGACAATCTTTGCGGCACAGTACATCTACCAGATGCACGGCATGGCCGAGATGCACTTCTGGGTTTTCATCAGCTCGACGGCGCTTATCATTTATCAAAACTGGCGACTACAGGTCCCCATGATCCTTATCGTATACGTTCATCACGGCACGTTCGCCTATCTGCAGTATATGGGAATAAAGGAGGTCTACTTCACGCAGCTCGAATACATGGACCTTACGACATTCCTTTTCCATTCGGTGCTGGCTACAGGAGTTTGTCTCGTGGCCGCGCTGTGGGGACATAACATTCATCAGCGGACTTTACGCGATGCCCTTAACTTCAAAACTCTGCAGCTACTCCAGGAAGAATTGCATCAGAACGCCGAGCAGACGGCGCAGCTGAACAAAGACCTGATGCGCGTCAACAAGGAGATCAAGGAAAAAAATGAAGAGCTGCTGGCCTCTGAAGAGGAGCTGACAGCATCGGGCGAGGCCCTCAGGAAAGCCAACGAAAATCTCAACGGCCTGGTCGAGGCAAAGACAAATGCCCTGCTCAGGCAGAATACGATGCTTATGCAGCACGCCTTTCTGAATGCACACAAGGTGCGCAGCCCGCTGGCTCGTATTCTCGGACTGGTGAATCTGCTTGGCTACGAGATGAATGGAAACAGCAACGGCAAGGAGCTGGTCTCGCGCCTCAATGAATCGGCGACAGAACTGGACGCAGTCCTTAAAGAAGTAAAAGCTAACCTCGAAGAAGCGGAGTACAAAGAAGGGCTCCACCAGTGATGTAGTGTCAGTGTCCGGATTGAGGTGCGTTTTGATTGATGATCCCTGACTGTCGATTGCTGACAGTCGAGGTAGAGTGCATTTAGCCCTTGCGCAACTCTGCGCCTCTGCGTCACTGCGGTAAACAATCCACCCTTTAAATTGACACTGCACGAATCGGTGCAAGGTACATTTCATCGCAGGGCAAATTTCAGGCTTCCTTGAGTATGTAACCTACGCTTCGGATATTCTCAATCCGCAGGCGATTGTCCGCTTTCAGGTATTTCCTCACTTTCGATACAAATACATCCATGCTGCGGGCGACAAAAAAGCCATCGTCTTCCCAGATCGATTTCAGAAAGATATCACGCCCGATGACCTTGCCGGGATGGCGGAAGAAAAGCTGAAGCACCCTGCATTCTTTATGTGTCAGCCGAACAACCACACCGTTGCACTCCAGGATCAGATTGTTTGCATCCAGGGTGGAGTTTCCGACCTTCAGCAGCGTTGTTCCATGGGAGAGTGCTTCAAGCTTGCTATTGGCTCTTTTCATAACAGCTTCGAGCCTGTATCTGAACTCCTCCATGCTGAAGGGCTTACAGACATAGTCGTCGGCACCTGTTTGAAAACCCTTTATGCGGTCTTCTGTCTGGCTCCTGGCGGTGAGAAAAATGATCGGGAGGGAAGCGTTGTATTTTCTGATCTCGGTGGCCAATGTAAAACCGTCTTTCTCCGGCAACATCACATCAAGCACGCAGATGTCGAACTCGTTGTTGTGGAAGGCACTCAGTCCCTTTTCGCCGGTGGGATACAAGTGTACATTCCAGCCCGCAGCATCCAGAGAATCCTTGATGAGAAATCCCAGACTTTCATCATCTTCAACAAGCATAAGGCGAGGTGTCGGCTTCATAGTTTTGGAAGGTAGATCCTTACTTCTGTTCCCTGGTCCGGTTCACTCAATAATCTCACGTTGCCGCGATGTGAATGAATGACATTTTTCACGAAGTTCAAGCCCAGCCCAAATCCTTTCACATTGTGAACTTCTCCTGACGGAACCCTGAAAAATTTATCGAACACCTTGTTGAGCATCCCGGTTGGAATACCGATCCCGTTGTCAACGATATCGATCCCGATCCCGGCAGCCTGGTCTTTCGTACGGACTTTGATGTTCGGATTATGTCGGGAGTACTTTTCTGCATTGTCGATGACGTTGGTGATCGCCTGCATGAGAAGCTCGCGGTCTCCGATGATGATCGCGTGGCTGGCACCGAAGTCCAGCGTGAGCGTTCCGCCTCGTTCGTGGAGCCGAAGTTGGAATGCGTCCGCGCAATCGGACAGGAGCTGATGAATGTCGAGGCTTTCAAACACCGGTTTCCTCAGGCGATCTATGGATGCGCCGAGCAGCACCTGATCGATCTTCATTTTCAGCTTCTCATTTTCCTTCAACAGAATGTCGATATACACCTTGTGGTCATCCGGGCTTTTCTTTCGCAGGATCTCGCCGGCAATGCCGATGTTGGTAACCGGAGTTTTAAACTCATGCGTCATGTTGTTGATGAAGTCGTTCTTCAATTCCGAGAACCTGCGCTCCCGGAGAAGCGATGCGATGGCGTAGGCAAAGAAGCCCGACATCAACAGAAGAACCACTGTCGAAAATATCCAGATATCTAGCTCGCCGGCCAGATAGCTGTTCTTCTTCGGAAAATAAATGACGAAATTTTTGTCTCTGGTCCCTGCGTTGATCAGGGAAAGGTCCCTGTCGAGCAATTTCTTTCTGCTGGCTTCCACATAATTGCCATACACGATGGTGTCGTCATCGGCGTTGTAAATACCCAGCTCGTAGTCAATATTGAGGCTTCGCAACAGGAATTCCTTCCGGAGCAGGGTGTCAACTGCGTTTTCATCCAGCGCACTTTCTGTCGTAGCGACGAAAAAATTCGATGACAGTTTTTTGATCTCGGCATCGCTTGCCACAGAATCTGCTACTTTTTTCATCGCCACCTGCACGCTGTGGTCGAACTGCTTTTCGGCAACATCGAAAGCTTTCCTGAACCAATAGATCTGAACCATGAGCAGGCCGGCCAGGAGTATCGTGCCGAAGATGATTACCGTACGTAGGTGTGCATTTTTCATAGCAGCGCGTATTTACCGCATATTCAAATTTAAAGCATAAATCGATTGGTCGCGGAAGTTGACTGTTTTTAACACTGCCTTAACACTTCTTTACACTCCTTAACGCTATTGCGTGCTTCCAACCGGTATTGTTGCATTGGTCTTCTATCACAGATGATCATATGAATACTTCTTACGTGAATCGATATGAACATGTTTCCCGGAAAAAATAAATGGCTCCTGATGGTCGCAGCAATTCTGGTTGCCACTGCATTGATGGGCATGGCCCTTGACCCGGTTCCTGCAGGCTTTGGCGCGCTTACATTATGGATCGCCCCGCCATTGCTGCTCGCCGGCATATTTTTACCCATAGTTGCTATTGTGGGACTTGATGAAATTTCCACTGTGTGGCGTTCCCTGGAGTTTCGAAAGGAGAAGACCAGGCACATCATGGCGATAGTGGTCTTCATAATTCCCCTCGCAGTCTATCTGCTGACCCTCGAACCGACGGCCAGCTTGTGGGATTGTTCCGAATTCATTGCCTGCGCCTACAAGCTTCAGGTTCCGCACACGCCTGGTACGCCGTTGTCACTTTTGCTTGGACGAATGTTTTCCATGCTTGCGTTGGGAGACGTAGCCCGGGTGGCGTGGTTCATCAATGCCATGAGCGCATTTTTTTCAGCAGCCTCTGTTGTCCTGCTTTATTACCTCATTCACCGTTTCGGAAGGAGCGTCGGCCACACATCTCCATTGTTGTTG
This sequence comes from uncultured Chryseosolibacter sp., assembly GCA_966095595.1. Lineage (GTDB taxonomy): Bacteria > Bacteroidota > Bacteroidia > Cytophagales > Cyclobacteriaceae > Chryseosolibacter. The sequence goes on from CBHTUB010000022.1 coordinate 18,826, forward strand.
ACTGCTGCTTCCGTAGGAGGAAGCCTTTGTCTCGCTTTCTCCGATTCATTCTGGTTTTCAGCTGTTGAAGCGGAGATCTACGGTGTTGCATGCTTTTCTCTGCTCTCACTTGTTTGGCTGATCATAATCGGAAATGAATGCGTGGAACCGCTGCGTTCGCGTATGCTGATCCTGATCGCATATTGTTCGGGCCTGGCATACTGTGTTCACCCCATGTGTCTGCTTGTGCTTCCCATCCTGCCATTTACGTGGTATATGAAAGGACGTACGATCACGATGTGGAATCTCGCCGGCACGATAGCCGCAGGAATGGCGCTGGTATTTCTGATCAACCGTTTCGTCGCTATTGGAGTCTTTCAGCTCGCTTTCTCTTTCGACCGTTTTTTTGTAAACAATGTCGGATTGCCGTTTTACAGCGGGGCGATCATACTGGTGACCGTTTCAATCGCAGCATTTTATTTCGTGGTCAGGAGATACCCTTCATTCAAGGTGCCGGCCTGGGTCGTCACGTTCCTCGTCCTTGGCTTCATTCCATACATGATGCTTTTTGTCAGGTCCGGCAAGAATCCGCCGATCGACGAAACGAATCCCGAGGACCTTGCCATGGTGAAAGCTTATATGAACCGAGAGTCATATCCGACGAGTCCACTGGTTTTCGGACCTTACTTTGATGCAGATATTGTAGAAGTTAAAAACAACGGTAAGGTCTACTATAAGGACGAGCATCGGTATGAGACCGTCGGCAGCCGCATCGACTATCAGTATGAGCCATCAAGGCAAACGATCTTGCCGCGACTTTACAGCCGTGACCCTGATCACGTGGAAGCATACAGACAATGGCTGGGCCTCGGGCCGGACGAAAAGCCAAAATTTGTCCACAACCTTCAATTTATGTTTACCTATCAGCTCGGACATATGTACTTGCGTTATCTGATGTGGAATTTTGTTGGTCGGGAAAGCGACATACAAAACAGTCCGTGGCTTAAACCCTGGGAACGGTTGAGCAAGGGACGGTCGGAGCGATCGAGAAATCAATATTGGATGATTCCATTATTCCTGGGATTGGCAGGTGCAGTTGCACAGTACTTCAACGATAGAAAGAATTTCATCATTACTGCGATATTTTTCCTGATGAACGGATTGATCCTCGCCGTTTACCTTAATTCACCGCCAATTGAACCCCGCGAGCGTGACTACATTTACGTTGCCTCGTTCATGGCCTTCTCCATCTGGATCGGAATCGGATTTTTGTCACTTAAAAACAAGTGGTTGCCGGAGACGGTCGTTAACGTGATCGTGGTAGCGCTAAGCCTCCTTGTACCTGCATGGATGTTGTATCAGAACTACGACGATCACGATAGGGCCGGACGCACGTTCCAGGTTGACTATGCGCGATCCGTACTCAATAGCTGTCCGCCGAATTCGGTGTTGTTTACCGGTGGTGACAACGATACTTTTCCCATGTGGTACCTTCAAGATGTCGAGGGCTATCGCACCGATGTCCGGGTAATGGTCCTGAGCTATTTCAACACGGACTGGTATATCGATCAGCTGCGACGGCCGTATTATGATTCGCCGCCCGTACGGCTCACGTTGACGGAAGACGATTACAGGCAATACGGGATGAATGACGTTCTCTATATCGACAACCGGATCAACTCGGGCATCGACATCAGGCAATACCTCACGCTTCTGAATAAACAGCATCCTGCATTACGGGGCGTGGCAAGCAACGGAGATTCGTTTCATATTCTACCGTCAAAGGTTCTCACGATGCCCGTATCCGCAAACAGGAACATGGCACTCACCGTAAGCGGAAACTACCTTGAAAAAAATGCGCTCGCAGTCCTCGACGTTCTCGTGAGCAACAATTGGGAGAGACCGGTTTGTTTCAATTTCACCTCCATGAATACGATAGGGTTGAACATCAAACCTTACCTTGTCCAGGAAGGACTCATCTACAGGCTCACGCCGGAAAAACACGAAGGAAACCAGCCCGCCGTTGACCGCGAAGTAACATTCCGCAAGCTCGTGGAAGAGGCAGATTATAGTAATCTCTCAGACCCGGATGTGAACTTCAACTATGAAGACTACCAGGCAAGGATGATCAACCCGCTCAGGTTGTCATTCAACGCGCTCGCTCAATCGTGCATCGAGGACGGCGACAGTGCGATGGCCGAAAAGGTACTCACATTTACCGTGGGAAAACTGCATGGAGAGCATCTGCTTCCGAGCTACACGAATCTGTACACGGCAGACCTTCTCATCTCGTTGGGAAAAACGGACGCAGCGAAACAGATCTTGCGGCCTGCGTTTGGATACTACTTCAGTGCAGTAAGGGAAGCGCTTCATAATAAGCATCCAATCGATAACTTTGACGTCTACCTACTACGCCAATCAGCAGGCATGCTGGAAAAATTAGACGAATCAGGTTATGCCGAAAGAGTGACAGCTCTTGGGATATGAAGGTATCCGTCAGCCCGCGGTGATCAGTCCGGCGATTTTTCGATCACTGGTCAGAAGCGATAAGCTCACCATACTCGACGGTGTGAAACACGCCGTTTTGTCTTTCAAGCATGGCACGGATCGCTGTGAGAACCGCGTTGGAGTTTGCGGAAAGGTAAGCCGTGATGTCACTGTACTTCATATAACCCAGGTAATGGTCAAAACCAGCGGGTGTCTTTGCGCCGGGAACGCCGATCATTATGACAACCGGTTCTTTGGAGATCACCGTCCCTGCACTGTCGAACACAAGCGAGTAATGTACCTCCATAAAGGCTACATCGGCTGGCTGCCATAATACCAGTCCCGAAGGGGTGATCTTCCAATGGTCGGGAGATGCATCGGGCGCGCTACCGGCACTTTCCGTCACCGCTTCGTACGTTGTGCCTTTCCAAATCACTTTGTCACCGGTGTAGTAGTCCACTGCAGATTCCCAGGCAGGATACTCGTAGGGTTGTACTGCCGTCCACTTCTGCCTGATCGCTTCCCTGCTGTAGACTGAATCCAGTTTGGCATTATCATAGACTGCGATCTTATGTTCCTCTATGCCCATGAAAATCAGCTTCAAAAAATCATCCAATGTCTTATAGGTCGTCTCGTTGTAATAATTGCCATAAAATCCTTCGCGAAACGTGAGGCGTTCCCTCACCGTGGTTGAAATTTTTTTAATGGGAATTGTATTTTTCGTCCATTCAATTGGCTTCCCCTTGATCGGCTTGAGAGAGACGACATCGTAAAACCCGAAATTTGCCGTATCGAGAAGCGCATCTCCCAACCGGAGCAATTTCTTTTGCGGACCTGCATCAAAGTGAATGTCATGGATTGAAACAGAATCCGCGAGCAGATCGGCAGGGTTGTCTGCAGGTTGAATGGCGAGCAAAAGTTGCTGAACTTTTCCGTCCCTGTATCGCGAAAGTATGCTGACACCGGCGTAGTTCTCTGCGGCATGAACAATTCCCTGGTCGATCTGGGTGGTATCGACATAGGCCAGGAAATCTGCCAGTATCCGCTCACGGTCATCGCGATCGAAGAAAAATATGTCGTTCCGGAAATAGTTCATGGGCGATCGCGTGGACAACAGCACATTTGTCCTGTTCAATATCTTCACGGCATCGCCGGCACGCACGGATGCAACGTAGCGAGGTTTTTCGCCATATAATTCCTGAATGTAAAAATGTATGAACTGGAGTTGTGGTTTCCCGGTTCCGTCGGAGCTGTAGTCGAAACCTCCGATGTTGACGCTGTAGGCATCGTAGTACTGCGGGGGATAGGCAGCCCATACGTCAGGGTTCTGATCGGGTTGCCTGTTCACAATGTTCTCCCCCTTGCATTTATACGTCTTTCCATTGAACTGAACCCAATGATACGACTCGTAAGCGCTGGTGCTGTTCCAGTCGGGAAACCTCATCAGCATTACCTTTTTTACCTCGGCAAAGGTGCGGGCCTTGGGTGCCTTGCTCATGTCATCGAAGCGGTAAAGCTGTAGATCGTTTTTGCCCGCAGCGTCGAATAGCACATGGGGAATCGAGGTGCGCGTGAGCCCCAGCGTTGCAGAGTATTGAGACCTTAGCTCAGCATAACCAATGAACCGTGAAGCCCCAGGCTTTTGGGCGAATGCCATACCGGATAACATGATTAGCAGAGGTAACAACATGGATCTCATAGGAGTGGGGTTAACGGCTTGTTAACTAATTTACGGAAATGAAGTGAATAAAACATGCTAAGACTTGCGGGAGCATGTGGAAGGATGTAAGGCGGGACCGGTCTCAATGCCAGGGCGTGGCCGGATGTTGCAAATGCTGAAAACTTTATTGATGTTCGGGAGAATGAAGGTGTCTTTTCTTTTTTCTACAGTCTTTCTGATGATCGCCGTTCGGGTGATGAGTCAGGTGCCGTACGATGTTATTTCTACCAACACGGAGAAAGATCTCATACCGGAGGGGATCGCAATAGATCCCCATAATAAAAAAATTTACGTCAGCAGCATTGCGTTGAAGAAGGTCGTTTCGATCGATCAGTCCGGCACGTATCGCAATTTTATAGGGAGCAATCAGGACGGATTCCTTGAAGGCCTGGGAATCAAGATAGACGAAAAGAAACGATGGCTATGGGTAGTATCCAATCAAAGGCAGGGGAGCTGGTACACATCTCAGGTCCATGCATTCGATCTGAAAACAGGTTCGGTAAAACAACACTATGTTTTGAGGGACACGGTTGAGCACCTGTTCAATGATCTCACCCTTCACCCAAACAATAAGGTATACGTTACCGACACTTTTGCCTCGTCCATATATCAGGTAGACCCAGCGGGACAGAAAATGGAGCTATTTATTCAGGATCCAATGCTTGCGCGGGCGAACGGGATTGCGCACAATGGCAAGGGCCGGATTTTTATTGCAACGCGCAACGGCCTTGTGCAACTGGATCATCAATCAAAGGCTTTGACACCGCTCACTTATAGTAATTCGAAAACTGCGTTGTGGATGGACGGCATCGTCTATTGGAACAATAGCATCATCGGCGTAGCGGATGACGTCATTATGCAATATGAACTCGATGAAGACGATAATCGGATTACAGGGGAGAGGGTCATTGACAAAACGAATAAGCACTTCCACGACCCTACCACTGCTGCGCTTCTATCCGGTAAGCTTTACGTGCTGGCCAACAGTTACCTCTCGGCATACAACGAAAATAAAGAGTCCGTTGGGGGTATCGAGAATAAATTGGGTCACACGGTCATTGTTGTTTATCACCTGAAGCATTGATCATTTCGACCTGGTCCTCATCGCCGCGATTCGCGTGTCAGGTGTATGAACGTCTAACTCCTGATTTCCCTATTTTACCTTGCTGACATTCCCCGCACAACCGCTGTCGGTATGTACCCGAAATGCTTCTTGAACGCAAACGAAAAGTGCGACAGATCTTCGAAACCCACTTCGAGGTAGACATCCACAGGCTTTTTCGCATGCTCCGAGATCTGGTAGTGGGCGAGCTCTAACCGTTTTTTCGTGAGCCACTTCTGGGGAGTGGCATTGAACGTCTTCCTGAAATCGCGATTAAAGGTAGAAAGACTACGCCCCGTGAGGTACCCGAACTTTTCCAGGGGAAGGTTGAACATAAAATGACCTTCCATGAATTTCGCGAGGTCTATCTTTCCCGGTGTTTCGAAGTTGGCGAGGATGCTATCGATATTGTTGTCGATTGTCCTCAGGATCGTAATGGCCTCCGTGATCTTCAGCGAGGCCAGTTTCTCGGGGAAGGCATCTTTCAAATCGAAGTAGGGGATCAGTGACGAGAGACAACTGTGCAGAAGCGGATGGTCCCTGAAAGAAATGATCTTGTCTGCAACCGACGGACGAACGTCAACTTTCTGATTTGTATAATAGTCCTGCAACCTTTCGACGGACAGGTGCATGGCCACTGTCTTGTGCGGCAGACCATCCTTCGGATAGTTAATGATGGTGCACAACAGGTTTCTCGGGATCAGAAAGATGTCACCCGGACCGAACACGTAGTTTGCTCCCGCCTGGATGATCTTCGTTTCACCGGAGATAAACCAGATCAGCATGTGATGCTCGAACATCAGCTCAGTCTTGAAGAGCTTGTCTTCATAGCTGGACAGCTTGATCTCCGGTGTTATATAATTTGTCTTGAATTCCATGTTTGCGCAGTGCTAATTTATCAATCAGGAGTGCTGCGACAAAGCAACAGCTCCTGATTTCAAGAAGGATAATATCAATTGTTCTTACCGATTACAACCCCCTGGCGGAGGTCTCCGATAAAAAGGCGATGCCGGTCATTTTCTCGCTCAGCTTCCAGAGTTGTTTTGCACTGGCTTCGTCCAATGAATACGGTTGTACGCCCCGTGACGTGGATGGATCGTCGTAACGGTGCTCGATATGTCCACGGTCGAGCTCGGAGATGTCGGCGTCTTCGCAGTATACGCCACCGATGTTGTCGAGCATAGGGCTTGTGGTGCACCAGACAGTGGTAGCCGCGCCCTGGGGAATTGTCTTCAGCCTGGCCGCCACTTCGGGAAGAACATTGCCGTGAGCGTCACAGAAGCCGAGCTGTTGAAATAACTCGATTGGCGCCTCGCGTCCCAGCTCCGTTCCATTGATCGAACCGGGATGGATTGAATACGACCGCACGTTGAATGCTTTTCCGCGGCTGTCCAGCTCGAGTGAGAACAGATTCGTAGCGGTCTTGGACTGTCCATAACCGATCAACGTTTCATAGGCCCGGTGGTTAAAATTCGGGTCATCGAAGTTGAAGGGAGACATCTGATGTCCGAATGATGACAGGTTTACAACACGCGCTCCGTTCGCTTTCAGGAGGGCAGGCCATAGACGTGCTGTGAGATGGAACTGTCCGAG
>CBHTUB010000023.1:0-24922 GCA_966095595.1 uncultured Chryseosolibacter sp.
ACCCTTTGCCTTGCAGTTGGCAATCAGCGTGCTGATCTTGTCGCGAAAATAGGGGTGGAGGGAATTGATGTCGGCGATCATTTGAAGATTGCCACGATCTTTGCCAAAGGTGTGATTCTCGACCGTCTTCCAGCTTTTCCAGGCGGCGACCTCTTCAGAAAGCGCTATAGCCTCTTCTTCCTCATCGATCGTTTTTGTCGTATCGCCCAGAGGGTTATAAGTGGAAACAAACGAGAGGTTGATGTACCGTTGTGTATTTGAATTGGCGACAAATGCCGAGAGGCAGAGGCACGAAACGACTAGCAGGGATAAAATCAGGAGGTTAGATTTCATGAAAAAGGACTAACGCTGTTTTTTTATTTTCTCATAGCTGTTAGTTGTCCACCAAGGCTGCAGGACAGCCATTCGGGCCCCGATCCAACTATAAGGGGATGGCAAAGATAAAGCTTTCCGGCAAAGTCCACAAAAGAAAAGGAGCCATCCGGGCTCCTTTTTATAGCGACATTCCAGGCGTTTTTAACGTCCCTTCGAGTATGTGGCCGGTGTTTGGTCGCCTTTGGTTGACTGAATTTCCTGCGAAACAGCGTCAAATCGTGCCTTCAGTTTCGGGTCTGCTTCGATTCCCTTTTTTATGGAATTGAACGTCTTGATCCCTACATAATCCTTCACAAGTGCCTGATAAGCCTTATTGATCCTTTCGTTGTTATACTTACGAAGGTCTTCAATCTCCTTCAGAAAGGCTTTTTCTTCAACTGTTGCACCTGCCGCGGTCAGCTTCGTGGAATCGCCTGTCAGCTTGAACAACTCATTGTAGCGGCTTACGGGCATCACGGTGTTCTTTTGAACATTTTCAGTGATGATCTTCACCAGTGTTTCCTGCATGCCCTTGACCGAATCCATTGTCAATGCGTATTTCTTGAGGTCATCGTCAGTAATAGCCGGTTGTTTGGTTTGCGCCTTCACAACAATGCCGGCTAACAGGAGACCAATAAAAATAAATTAACGTTTCATAGATCGATTAATGTTTGTGATGTTTCACCGCTTGACTTTTAAAAAAATCACGCCGCAGCATGAAGCGTCGGTTAAAAAAAAAGCCACCCCCGCGCTGGCAGGGATGGCCTCAGATTTAGGTTAAATATAGATTCTTAAACTACCGCCCGTACTTTCGGAGCACTGGCGAGTATTTCTTCATTGGCATAATCTGCAAACTTTTCAAAGTTCGTCATAAAGGCATTGGCCAGGTGGGTAGCCTTCTGATCGTAGGCATCCTTATCCTTCCAGGTGTTTCTCGGATTGAGGATCTCCTCGGGTACACCCGGACATGACTTTGGCATTGCGAGTCCGAAGATCTCGTGCGTATCGAAGGCAACGTTATCCAGTTCCCCGTTCAGCGCAGCAGAGATCAGCGCACGTGTGTACTTCAGGCTCATGCGCTTGCCTGTACCGTAGGCGCCACCGCTCCAGCCTGTGTTTACCAGCCAAACGTTGACTCTTGCTTCCTGCATTTTTCTGCTCAGCATCTCGGCATAGCGGGTCGGATGCAACGGCATGAACGGCGCGCCGAAGCATGCAGAGAATGTCATGGTAGGTTCCGTGACACCGGCTTCCGTACCGGCAACTTTCGCAGTATAACCGCTGATGAAATGGAACGCAGCCTGTCCGGGAGTAAGCTTCGAAATAGGAGGCAGAACTCCGTAGGCATCACAGGTCAGGAAAAAGATGTTCTTCGGATTCAGACCGATTGAAGGAACAGCGATGTTCTTGATGTGATGGATCGGATAGCTCACGCGGGTGTTCTCGGTCTTCGAGCCGTCAGCATAATCAACTTCCTGCGTCCCCTTCTTGAACACAACGTTTTCAAGCAACGCGCCTTTTACAATGGCTTTATAGATATCCGGTTCTTTCTCCTCTGAAAGGTCGATTGTTTTTGCGTAGCAACCACCTTCGAAATTGAAGATGATGTTGTCAGGGGTCCAGCCGTGCTCATCATCACCGATAAGCTTCCTGTTGGGATCGGCGGAAAGTGTTGTCTTCCCCGTTCCGGAGAGGCCGAAGAAGATAGCAGTATCTCCTTTTTCACCCATGTTGGCAGAGCAGTGCATAGGGAATACATCCTTCTGGTGAGGAAGAATGAAATTCAATGCCGTGAATACACCCTTTTTGATCTCGCCGGTGTAACCGCTGCCGCCGATCAATATGATCTTTCTCTTGAAATCGATGATCGAGAAGTTATGTTGGCGTGTTCCGTCTTCCGTTGGATCAGCCTTGAATCCCGGTGCGTTGAGGATCAGCCATTCGGGCGTGAACATTTTGAGCTCGGCTGCTGTCGGGCGCAGGAACATGTTATAGACAAACAGATTAGACCACGCGTACTCATTAATCACGCGGATATTCATCTTGTAACGCCAGTCTGCACAGGCATAGGCATCACGAACGTAAAATTCCTTTCCTTCGAAGTAGCGGATCATCTTGATATAAAGCTGATCGAACTTCTCGGGTGAGAATGGTATATTGAAGTTATTCCACCAAACAGATTTTGTAGTCACCTCATCCTTCACAGTGAATTTATCCTTCGGTGAACGACCGGTAAATTCTCCCGTATCGATCGCGAGCGCTCCCTGCTGGCTCAGTGTTCCTTGACCTTTTTTCAGCGCGATAGATGTGAGTTCTTCAGGTGAGAGATTCCAATGAGCAATACCATCCGAAATTCCCAGATCCATCACGGTTGCGTTACCGGACTTCATACCTAGTTCTAACATATGTTTGTTTGGGTTAATGAGTGACTCAAAGATAGGCAAAATTAAGGCCTTTCAATCGATTGCGTTAAATAATTATTCCATACTGACGGACAACGGCCAATTTGCGAATCTGGATTTATCGCTCTACTTTCGGCAGAATTTGGCAGACGGGAATTGTGTGAAAATTGTGTTTGGTGAAGCTCGTTTTCTGCCGAATTTATTTTGGACCGACCATACCTAAACTTTTTTGAAGAACGATAATGTTTAAGCAGCTGCGTAGCGGATTTTCCTCAACTTTTTGGATCGCAAACACACTCGAACTCTTTGAACGACTCGCATTTTATGGTTCAAAAGCAGTGCTGGCGGTATATATCGCCGAAAGCATAGGCCTGGATAACGCGGGATGGCTCACTGGCTTCTTTTCATTCCTGATATTTTTCCTTCCGCCTCTTGCAGGTGTCGTCGTTGACCGTTACGGTTTCCGTAAGTCACTGATTGCGTGCTTCAGTATTTTCTGCGTTGGATATTTCCTCATCGGATTTGCCGTCTTTGACGCGGCACAGCCATTGGTCGATGCCATTGGCAAAGGCGCTTACATGTACGCCGTGCTGATCATCACGGCCATCGGTGGATCGCTTATCAAGCCATGCATCGTAGGCACTGTTTCAAAGACCTCAAGTGCCGACTCCAGGGCCCTGGGATTCTCGATCTACTATTCCCTGGTGAATCTCGGGGGGTTCCTCGGACCGCTCGTCGCCATGGTAGTCAGGCGGGGACTCGGAATAGAATCCGTGTTGTTCATGTCGTCGCTCACTTCTTTCCTGCTCTGTATCGGAGCGCTGTTGTTCTTTCAGGAACCCAGGTCAGCCCAGGAGGAACCTGCTACCGATGATACCCCAAGGACATTCAGACAGGTGTTTTCAAATATGATCCTCGTCTTCAGCAACGGAAAGTTCATGCTGTTCCTGATCATTTTTTCCGGATTCTGGGTGATGTTCTGGCATATCTTCCTGCTTCTCCCTTTTTATGGAACGAAGGTGCTTAAGGTCGACCGTTTTGAAGTGCTCGAAACAATCGACGCTTTCGGGATCATTCTTTTAACTGTCCCCATAACTGCTCTGGTAAGAAAATGGAAACCGTTCACGGCGATGACCTGCGGTTTTTTTATTGCCAGCTTGTCGTGGATTGTGCTCGGCGCTTCAACAACGCTTACTGCTACATTCATCGGCGTGCTCATGTTCGCGCTTGGTGAAGCCATGCAGGCGCCGCGATTTTACGAATACGTATCTTCGCTTGCTCCGAAAGGACAGATCGGAATATTCATGGGCTTCGCATTCCTGCCGGTGGCGATCGGTGCGCTGGCAGCGGGGAGGATCTCGGATTGGCTTCGCCTGACGTACCTGGATTCGAACCCTGCAATGATGTGGTATATTCTGGGAGCGATCGGGATTGTCTCGACGATCCTGATGATCGCCTATAACGCAATCTTTACAACACAGTCGGAAACCACTAAATAATATAGATCACATTTAAAATGGAAGGAAACAAAACGTTCAAACCATACGTGGCGCCGGAGACCAGTGTCGCGGAGTTTACGGCGAAGTCGATCATCTTCGGATCGCTATTTGGCATCCTGTTCGGAGCATCGACTGTTTATCTCGCGCTTCGCGCAGGACTTACGGTAACCGCTTCAATACCGATATCGGTTATAGCCATTACCCTGGGACGTAAGTTTCTCAAGACGACTATCCTCGAGAACAACATCATACAAACTACCGGATCGGCAGGGGAGTCGATTGCCGCGGGTGTGGCTTTCACGCTGCCAGGTTTTCTTTTCCTTTCTCCCGGAGACAATGGCGTGAGCGTTGGCGAACCTTACTTTGATTACCTCACCATTCTGATCCTTGCTGCATTTGGTGGTATGCTCGGAACGATGATGATGATCCCGCTGAGAAGATCGCTGATCGTGAAGGAACATGGTGTCCTGCCTTATCCGGAAGGAACCGCTGCGGCCTCCGTATTGCAGGCAGGTGAAAAAGGCGGCGTGTTTGCCCAGACTGCATTTCTCGGAATGGGTGTCGCGTTTGTGTACGCCGTCATGCAAAAGGTTTTGCACATTATTTCCGAAACGCCGTCCATCGTAACAAGTCAGCTTAATAAATATTGGCCTTCGGCAGCGACACGAGGTGAGATCACGCCTGAATATCTCGGCGTCGGTTATATTATCGGTCCACGGATCTCAGGTGTGCTTGTCGCCGGTTCGGTGCTGGCGTGGTGGGCGATCATTCCATTGTTGTCGACATTGATCTCGCCGGAGCTGGTCGCCGTTCAGTTGGTGAAGCTTGGCAACCTGGCAGACATCAACGCGCCGGGTGCGTACGGCTGGGATCCGGCGACAAAGACATTTACGGATTATGCCGATGCCCTGTATCGCGCATATATCCGACAAATCGGCGCCGGTGCCGTAGCGGCGGGTGGTTTCATAACGCTTCTGAAAACTATCCCGACCATCGTGTCCTCATTCAAGGAAAGCATGGGTTCGCTGAAAGAGAGCAAAGGCAAAAGTGTCGTCAGGACCGAGGATGATCTTTCGTTCAAGGTTGTGATCATCGGCAGCATTGCGCTTGTTGTATTGACCGTGTTCCTTCCCATGATTCCAGGAGAGAATTTTATTCAGAAATTCCTCGTGGGAATATTGATCGTGGTGTTCGGATTTTTCTTCGTGACGGTTTCAAGTCGAATTGTAGGATTGGTCGGTACCAGTAACAACCCGATTTCCGGAATGACGATCGCTACACTGATGGGTACCTGCCTGATCTTTACGAGTGTGGGTTGGTCAGGAAGATTTTATGAGCCCCTTGCCATTGTTGTAGGAGGTATGATTTGTATTGCAGCAGCGAACGCCGGGGGTACGTCGCAGGATTTGAAGACAGGATACATCGTGGGTGCAACCCCTCGTTACCAGCAGCTCGCACTTTTTATCGGTGCTATTGTGTCGTCAATCGCGATTGGACTTGTCGTCAAAGTACTCGACACACCTACGCCCGAAATGCTCGCGAACGGTATTCACCACGCCATAGGAAGTGACAAGTTCCCTGGACCACAGGCAACATTGATGGCGACATTAACGCGTGGCATCCAATCCCAGACACTTGACTGGCAGTTCATCATGATCGGTGTGTTTATAGCAATCACTCTGGAGCTCTGTGGCATCAAGGCGTTGGCTTTTGCGATCGGTCTATACCTTCCATTGGCGACAACGCTTCCGATCTTCGCCGGAGGAGCACTGAAAGGATTCATCGACTGGAGGTCTGAGAAAAGAGGCGAAAGGGTAGAAGACGATGACCTAAGCAAGGGAAATCTGTTCGCCACCGGATTGATCGCGGGCGGTGCGATCACGGGTGTACTGGCGGCCATCCTGACTGTTTTCTATGGTGATTTAATGACAAGCATGAACCTGGAGCCCTCGATTGCCGGAGCATTGGGCCATGGCGGCTATATGATCCTGGGAACAGCCTTCTTCATCGGAATGATGTTGATCCTATACAGGCTCGCGACGAAGAAGTAGGCGGTGTTCAGAATGAATTAAGACAAGGATGTCTCAAAAAGGATCTGGGCGCAGACTGGTCAAATTTATCTCTCCGTGAAACTCAGTGTGTTCTCCGGGGCCCGTGTAATTGCTATTAAGCCAGGGTTCACAGGGGAGCACAGAGATTCACGGAGAAATTGAAGATACAATTCTTCGATGCTTTGTCAGTTCATAATGCTGTCATAGCCATCATCAGCTATAGACCACACGGTGAAAGACCACCCTGGTCTCCCGGTTGATCAACAGTTGATGTTTGACGCCCCCTTTCAGACACTCATAGCCCTCGAGTTCAGTGTTATCTTCATTCCAAAACTCTACAGATTCGTCCGCCACGTAATCGGTGTGCTGCATCATTTCTTCGAAGCGGGTCGGGATCAGTTGTACATCCGTTCTGGTATTGCTTAATTCGAACGGCATCTCGCGGAAGGCCAGCAAGAGCTTTTCGGGATCAGCCTCGTATTTGAAGTATCGCCTCTCTGCACCTTCATGGTATTTTATCTTCACGCCTTCCACGATACGATCGATGTCCATCGCTGTGATCGTCTTTGCCGGAATCGTATCGTTGAGCGAGGTAACAAAGGACATGCGTTGAATATCTCTGCCTTCCATTACGTCCATGGATCTCGGTTTCTCGCATGCCAGCGTCAATGCAACCAGAATTGCGGGCAGGATGAGTGGCAGAACTTTCTTTTTTACCATAGTGCCTTATGACGAAAAAAGGGCCCCGCAGTTGAGGCCCTTTGGTAAATTGATCATTTTATTGCCTCACTTCAACGCGGAGTGTCTTTACTTTCTTTCCATTCTCCTCCACACTGATAAAGTACATGCCGGGTTTCAAACTTCTTACATCCATGCTTACCTCCTTCGAATTTGCCGGCTGATGGACAAGTCCGGAGCCCTTAACATCGAGCAACTGCAGATCGCGTGATGTCGATTCAGTTGTAAACCGGAAATTGATGAATTCAGACGATGGGTTAGGGTAGACCTCTACCGTGTATCCTTCCTTCTCCCACACGCCGGTGATGATCAGCTGCCTCACGACGATCTTTCCGTCTTCAACGGACGCCTCTGCGCGTTTGTGTCCCTCAAGACCTTCTCCGATCGTAATATCGATATAGGAGCTTTCATCCATCGGGTAACCGGGATATTGGATGTTCAGCTTGTAGGTACCCGGTTCAAGGTTTTCAAAGGAGAATTCTCCGTCTTCGTTCGTGAATTTGTAGGCAACGAGCGTTAACACTTCCTTGCCTCTTCCTGAGCCCTCTTCTCTTCTAACCGAAGCTCCGGCGTTGCTCACACGTTTCGGCGTTTTCACGCGACCATTTCCGTCGTCTTCCACCACGTAACCGTCGATCAGGCCGGTACCCGCGGGCTCTTCCGTAGGTTCCAGGATCGATTCAATATTGAGCCCCAGAATTTCACCCTCGACGATCAGCTCATCTGCCTCTTCCCAGTACAGCGTGTTGTTATAATATGTGGGCAGGGCGCGTTCATGCTCGAGCGTGTCCGCAAATCCCACGAGCTGATAGGTATCGAGAATTACTTTCTCCATGAAATATGTTCCATCCAGAGCGTTTACGGAAGTGACCTTCAGCGTATCATATCCGCCGGTTTGTGTAACCCTGAGCAAGCGCATGATACCGCCTTTCGCGCCTTCACCTTCCACCAACAATTGACCGGAGATCTTTGTGACGGCAAATACGCTATGCGGTTCCGTTTGTAATGTAAGATCGGTGATGACATCGCTCGTGATCTCTGTCACAAATGTACCCATCGTTGTTTTATCGACCGACCCGAAAGCCAGTGCCTTTGAAGTCTCGCCTTCAATCAAGGTTCCATTCTTCTTCCATGAATAGTGGTTGGCTGAGCCTCCGACATTCATCGTCAGCGTATAGGGATCGCCCACATCGACAAGCACGGTATCAGGCTCGCCGATCGGTTTCTGGTTCTGATAGAGGAATGTGCCTACGCCGATGTTTGGCTCGAGTGATCCGAAGTCCAGCTTATTCTCGGCCACATCCAATGTTGTGAGCGCCGGAATGATGGAGAGATTCGGTATGGAGTTCAATTCATTTCCCGACAAATCGATTGTTTGAAGCTCGTTGAGCGTGTACAGGTCAGCCGGGACGTTTCCTGCCAGGTTGTTGTCGGGCAGGTTGATGGCAGTTACCTTGTTGTTCACCACCTGCACGCCGTGCCACGTATTCACTTCTCCCTGCAGCCAGTTTGTATCGACGGTCCAGTTTGGTCCTCCCGTGGCGTTGTAGAACGCTTCAAGGACAAGCCTGTCGCCTGAAGAGACTCCGGTTGCCACCTGGAATTTCAGCCATACCGTATTTTCAATACCAGATGAATTGATGACATTCTTCACTTGTGTAGGATCTACATCGGCACTGCCCTCGACGACGAGTCCCATCATCATATCGCCATTGCTGCCGACATCGTGCATACCATAGGAGTTCTCAATAGCAAATCCCCACAGGTAATCGCCTGTCGATGTAAGCTTCACGCAGAAGGTAGCCGAACCAGGGAAATAATAAGATTGGGATCCCACGCCCGGGTCAAAATCCAGGCTACCTTCAAAAAATCCGGACACGATGATGTCACCGCTGGCGAGTGACTCGAGACCATACGGTGCTGAATAATTCGATGTCTGGAATACCTTGACCCATTGAAGCGCTCCGTTAAGGTCCATTTTGGCTACGAAGGAATGGTCACCCTGGCCAAAGCCACTAAGTGCTGCGCTTCCCGTGGCGCCATTGAAGATGCCGTCGCCGCTATAATTTCCGATAACAAAAATATTGCTACCCTCTATGATCAAACGACCTTCGTGGTCGGTGTTCATATTGGAGATTGCTTCCCAATCGAGTACACCGGCTGCCGTTACCTTTGTGATCTTTTTATCGCTTGTTACTCCGTCGCTCGAATACCAGCTCAGGTAAATGTTGTTCGAAGCATCCAGCGCGACGGGACCTCCCTGTTCCGAGTTAACGGTTGCCAGGTCGATTGAATGCCATTTATAGCCACCGGCAGCATCGTACTTTGCCAGGAATATATCGGAAGGACCACTCACATTCACGGTTTGCGTGCCGGCGTCAGGGTCGAGGTCAGCGCTTCCGCCGAAGCCATCGAGGGTGCCGCAGATCACGACTTCACCATTGGTGTCTGTCTGAATGCTTCTGATGTAGGAAGACATCGTTTCACCTACCGTGGTGATCTGCTTCACCCATTGAAACACACCGCTTCCGTTAAGTTTTACGAAGTATGCGTTGGACGATGTGATAGGTCCTGAAAGGTTGTTTACCGCAGCGCTCGGATCGAAGTCGATCGTTCCCTTGAAGTCGCCGCCAATGATGACGTTATTGTCTTTGTCGATCTCGATCACATTCATGCGAAGGTCGTTGTTCGGCGAGCTGCCCGGGGTGAATTGTCTCGCCCACAACAATGTACCGTTCGGATCGATCTTGGCAACGAATGCATCGCCCTGACCGTTGGTGCCGGAGGCTGTCATGATCACCTCAGGCGTTCCCGGATCGACATCGATCGATCCCAAAAATGTGCCGAGCATATAGGTGTTGTTGGCGTTATCCAGTACCACGTATGTGGACAGGTCATTGGTATCGTCTGCCGCCACCGACGTGTTTTTAATTTGCTTCACCACCTTGAGCTCTGCATCGCCTTCATATTGGGGATTGAGCGGCTCCACGATCTCGTGAAGCTGGTCGCCGGCCAGGTTGAACAGGTATTGTGTTCTTCCGTTAGGCCAGGTGATCTTTACGGAATCTGCACTTGTGGCGCCTGCAAGGCCGAAGTGGTTGTTGAGCGTATTTTGGTTGCCAAATCCGTTGGTGGTAAGCACCTGCTGATATCTACCGACACCATTTGCATAGACCGCGATTTTTGCACCGATAGCCATTGCGTTGGACTGGGTGCCTTTCAGTTTTATTTTAATCCAGTGATTACCGTTGGAATTGAGGTTTCTATATAATCCATTGGTAAATCCGTTGAATGTGGTATTAAAAATGTCGAGGTTGCCGTCGTTGTCGTAATCCGCAATTGAGAAGCCGGTATTGAGGTCCAGTCCCTTGAAGGTCTGGTTTGTCACACGCGTAAAAGTCAGATCGCCATTATTCATGTAGATCGTTGCTCCCCTCGGTTCTATTTGATTCTGGACCAGTACAAGATCCACGAATCCATCATTATTAAAATCACCAAACGCACTGCCACGGCCGCCCGTTACAAAGTCGGAGTTAAGTAAATTTGCAGCGGGGTTATCTGTGAAGCCGCCATTGCCATCGCCTACGAGAAATCTGTGCGAGTCGCCTGCCTGATTCGTTATGAACGCGTCGTAATTTCCATCGTTGTTGATATCCGCCCAGCTTGCGCCTCGTGGTTGTCCGGAATAGACGGACGGGAGGTTGGCGTCATAGAATTGCCCGTAGCTCTCGTTGATGAAGAGCTTGGCCTTATTCACATCGGTCAGCGGTGAAGGCATGAAGTAATCGAGACGTACATCGTTATTGACGTCCACCCAGATGCCGTTCCACTGCGTCCCATAATCCAGAAGGTTGTACGACGTGAAAGTGTCATCGCCATTGTTTTTCAGGATCTCCGTGACTGAACTGCTTTCGATAGACAGATCAAGATCTCCATCGAAATCATAGTCAACCCATGCTCCCGACACCGCGGGTTTATTGATGCTTATTTTGGTGAAAGATCCGTTGCCATTATTTTTATAAATAGCGGCTACACCATCGGTAGAAGCTGTTGCAAAAGTCCCGTCGGGAACAAAAACGTCGGCATATCCATCGCTGTTATAATCACCCCAAACGGCACTGCGTCCGTCATCAGCGCCTATCGCACCTGACATTCGCGTAAAGGTTCCATTGCCATTGTTGTGATAGAGGTTTCCCTTTATGGCGTCGTTGATCCCAATGGTCATGATGTCATCATACCCATCATTGTCAAAGTCGCCCCAGGCCCCTCCGTAGAGTTGTCCGTCTGTTCCATCATTGGTCAGGTCGCCTGCGTCAGCCCATTCAAACATCCCTTCAGACTGCACGACAACCAGGATGTTCTGGCTCCTGATGATCAGGCCCGGCACGATGGTATTCGTTACGCGAAGTTGCCAGGTTCCCGACATGTTGGCTTGCGCCGTAAACGACAATGCGTTTGTGTTTTGCGCAGCTATAAGGTTGTTGTTCAAATACCATTGGTAAATATTGCTGCTGCCGCCTACCGTAACGGGTATGGATACACTTTCACCGTCCAGATACTGAACGGTGTCCGCAACTCCAACGAATGCCTGGGGGTCGAACGATGTCAGTTTCGTATAGTTGGGCTCGAGGTCTTCAAAAGTGAGCGCATTGTTGTCGACATCGAGAATTGTAAGCGTCGGAATACCGCTAAGGTCTGGAAGCCCGGTAATCTGATTGTTTCCGATGGACAAGTCTGCCAGGTTTGACAGTCCGGCAAAACTAGCCGGTACATCGCCCGTCAGCTCATTTACAGCGAAGTGAGCAACGGTAAGATTGGTCAGGGAGCCTATTTCAGTCGGAATTGCTCCACTCAGCTGATTGCCGCTCAGATAGAGATTGGTGAGCACACTGAGGCCTCCAAAGGTTGATGGAATTGGACCGGTCAATTGGTTAAACGAAAGATCCATGATCACCAACGCGCTCAGCGATCCCAACTGTGAAGGGATTGACCCTGTAAGTTGGTTGTCTTGCAGGTGCAGGTAATTGAGCGTTGAAATGGATCCGATTTCGGATGGTATCGCTCCCGACAGTCGGTTCTGGGAGAGATCGAGTACCGTCAGGTTTGGCAGTTGCCCGAAAGTTGTTGGTATGGATCCTGTAAGACCATTTCCGAAAAGCTGAAGCACGTTAAGGTTTGTCATCGACGAGCCGAGGTTCGGTATGCCACCAGTCAGATTGTTCAGCGAAAGGTTAACGAAAGCCAGCGAGGTTGCTGTCGAGATCTCGCCGGGTATCGACCCTGAGAACTGGTTGTTATGAAGGTTGAGCTCCGTTATGGCAGGCAGTTGAAACGCTTCAGAGGGGATCAATCCCGTGAGTGAGTTATTTGAAACGTCTAGTCTGGTAAGGGCCGAAAGATTTGCCACGGTCTGGGGAAGGTTGCCCTGAAGATTGTTTCCACCGAGATTCAATTCCGTTACGCGGCCCCCGCTCATGACCACCCCATACCAGTTACTCACCGGGTCTGTGCCATTTAGCCAGTTCGTCGCGTTGCTCCAGGTCCCCCCGGATGTAGCATTGTATAGCTGGACCAGGGCAACTGAATCGGAAGCCCGGTTGTACGCAAGTCCCGATGTTGCTATCGACCCTGTCAGTGGCGATGTGGTCAGGTAGTTGATCAGGCCTGAAGCATCCTCCTTGTAACTGAATACCTTGTAATGATAAGTTTTGCCTGCAGCGAGTAATACGTCATTGAAATTATTCGACGTCCCCGCATATACTACCGTAGCATCTCCGATAGTGTTTCCTGCAGTGTAGGTACGACCGTCCTTAGGCGCTTGTGTTGTAGCGCTCCCTGCTTTTCTCAGCACAACATACCCCGTCGCGCTTGCCGAAGCCGTAAAGGATCCGGAGACCGATTGTTCCGTAGCCCCAAGGTTCAAACCAGTCGGCTGTGCAGTCGGTGAAGAAGCGAGGAACCCGTAATATGAAATGTACAACTGGCGCCCATTGGCAGTAAGGCCATTGACATCTGTAGTTGGATCAAAATCTACCGTTTCAGAGAAGTCTCCATAGGAAATGAAAAGATTGCTGCCATTCGATTCCAGGATACCGCCATCGAAATTGGTTGCTGATGAGCTTCCGTAGGAAAAGCCATGAACAAATGCGCCGTTGGTATCGAAGTGCGAGATCGAAACATCATAGTATCCGTTGTTGGTGACTGTGGTTGTTCCCGCGCCGGGATTCAGGTCTAGCGATGAGCTTACGAAATTGCCGGACACCACTATACGATCGGAGCTGAGGCAAACAAGAGACGTTCCGTCATCGTACGCAGAACCGCCCCAGGCCTTGCTCCAGGTCAAATTACCGCTGGCATCGAATTTTGAAAGGTAGGCATCCGATGTATTGTTATTGGAGACAAACTGAAGTGAGCCGGAACCCGGATCCATATCACTGGTACCCGTGAATATCCCTGTGACATAAACGCTGTTCGATGTACCGGTGGTGATGTCATAAGCATTATCGGAGCCTGAGCCTCCGAACCGTTTTGTCCACAACAGATTTCCATTGACGTCAAGTTTGCTGAGCCACGCATCAGTGCCACCTGCGGAAGTCAGGTTGAGTACGCTGGCCGACGGATCAAAGTCTGCGGTTCCCGAAAAACTTCCGGCCAGATGAATACCGCCCGTGCTGGTCACTTGCATAGACTGCACGTTGTAGCCAACGATCTGGCGTACCCACTGAAACGTATTAAAATTTGAAAGCTTAAGAAGGAATGTATTGGTCCCTGAGGCGGTCAGCGTCTGACCACTTGCAAAAGGGTCAAAATCTACGACGGACTGGAACAATCCGGTGATGTAGTAGTCGTCGCCAATTACGCTAAGCTCAGTCGGGTAGTCGGTTCCAGGTCCGCCAAGCGTGAACCCCTGTTCATAATCCCCTGTAGTGCCATCAAATTGCGCCAAAAAGATCTCCGTACCACCCTTGCTGAAATGGTAGTCAGCGACGCCCTGCGGATCGAATGTGACATCCGTGTCGAACCTTCCTGCCACTATGATCTTCCCCGAGCCGTTGATATCGATGTCAGTTCCCTGGGCGTTACCCGTTCCCTGGATGCGCCTTACGAATAGCAGCTCACCGGACTGGTCATATTTTGCAAAGAAGATATCATAGTCTCCGTTTGCAACCAAAGTGCTTTCTCCTGCACCCGGGTCGAAATCGCACATGCCCCTGAAATATCCGGTAACGTAGACATTCCCGGAATTGTCCATCTTCATATCATTGGCGAAATAAACCAGTGCTCCGCCGGGGGCTTCCTGCACGGTAACGGGTTGTATGGATCGCATCCACGCATAGGGAAGTTCCTGCGCGTGTGCCGTGTAGTTTGCCCCGATCAATACCGGGATCAACGAGAAAAGGAGTGAGGTGACGCTTTTGCAGAGACGTTTCATTCGCCAGGGGGTTTATTAGGATAATGTTGACCCTAAATATACCCCAAAAAGCGCCAGGGAAACCAGCTGCCCCAAGGTTAATCATCAGATAAAGGGAGCTATTCTCCAGAAATAAAAAAGGCCCCATTTCTGGAGCCTTTTCTGATATGGTAATGTGTCTTGATTACATCATTCCGCCCATACCGCCTCCGTGAGGCATGGCAGGAGCTTCTTTCTCTTCAGGGATCTCTGAAACAACCGCCTCGGTTGTCAACAGAAGGCCTGCGATCGATGCAGCGTTCTCAAGTGCGAGGCGTGCAACCTTTGTAGGATCGATGATACCCGCAGCAAAGAAGTTCTCAAACTTGTTCTCGCGAGCGTTGTAACCGAAATCGTCCTTGCCATCGCGAACCTTGTTCACGATAACTGAACCTTCCTGTCCTGCATTTTCAGCGATCGTGCGGAGAGGAGCTTCGAGTGCAAGTCTTACGATGTTTATACCGGTTGCCTGGTCTTCGTTGTCAGTTTTTACGTTCTTGAGAGCTTCAACGGCACGTACATAGGCAACACCGCCACCAGGGATGATACCTTCCTGTACAGCAGCGCGTGTAGCGTGCAAAGCATCGTCCACGCGGTCCTTCTTCTCTTTCATTTCAACTTCCGTTGCAGCACCTACGTAGAGGATTGCCACACCACCTGAAAGTTTCGCCAGTCTTTCCTGAAGCTTTTCCTTGTCGTAGTCAGATGTAGTAGTTTCGATCTGAGCCTTGATTTGGTTAACCCGGCCCTGGATGTCGGCTTTTTTGCCGGCGCCATTGACGATTGTCGTATTGTCCTTATCGATGTTTACTTTTTCAGCACGGCCGAGCATATCGAGCGTAGCGTTTTCGAGTTTGAAGCCGCGCTCTTCGCTGATCACCTGTCCTCCGGTGAGGATAGCGATGTCTTCGAGCATTGCTTTTCTTCTGTCGCCAAAGCCAGGAGCTTTAACTGCAGCAACTCTCAGCGCGCCACGGATCTTGTTTACCACGAGGGTAGCAAGGGCTTCGCCTTCAACTTCTTCCGAAATGATCACGAGAGGCTTGCCGGTTTGAGCTGTTTGCTCGAGGATCGGAAGCAATTCTTTCATGCTGCTGATCTTCTTGTCGTAGATCAGGATGAAAGGTGAATCGAGTTCTGCTTCCATTTTCTCTGTGTTGGTCACGAAATAAGGAGAGAGATAACCGCGATCAAACTGCATACCTTCAACGGTCTTCACTTCGGTTTCAGTACCCTTCGCTTCTTCAACGGTGATCACGCCGTCTCTTCCCACTTTATCCATTGCATTGGCGATCATCTTACCGATGGTCTCATCGCTGTTTGCTGAAATGGTCGCAACCTGGGCGATCTCGTTGGTGTCCTTGATCTTCTTTGACTGAGCCCTGAGGTTCTCCACAACGGCAATAACCGCCTTGTCGATACCGCGCTTCAGATCCATTGGGTTTGCACCTGCGGCAACGTTCT
Source organism: uncultured Chryseosolibacter sp. (assembly GCA_966095595.1). Taxonomy (GTDB): domain Bacteria; phylum Bacteroidota; class Bacteroidia; order Cytophagales; family Cyclobacteriaceae; genus Chryseosolibacter. The sequence continues at coordinate 15,959 of CBHTUB010000023.1, forward strand.
TGATCCCGTGTGCGAAGATAGACTGGGTAAGCACGGTAGCGGTAGTAGTACCATCACCCGCAGCATCTGCAGTCTTTGAAGCCACTTCCTTAACCAGTTGTGCGCCCATGTTCTCGATAGGATCCTTCAGCTCGATCTCCTTCGCAACGGACACGCCGTCCTTTGTTACGGTTGGAGCACCGAACTTCTTATCAAGGATCACGTTGCGTCCTTTGGGACCCAGTGTTACCTTAACGGCATCTGCCAGCTTGTCTACACCTTTTTTAATTCTGTCTCTTGCAGAGGTATCGAATGTTATTTCCTTAGCCATAGTTTCTGTCTTTGTGTTGGTAGTGGTTTAGATAATTCCGAAGATGTCAGAGTTTCTCATGATGAGATACTCTTTTCCGTTGATAGTGATCTCAGTACCGGCATACTTACCATAGAGTACGTTATCACCTACTTTTACTGTCACAGGCTTGTCTTTAAGACCTTCGCCAACTGCTACGATAGTGCCTTTTTGGGGCTTTTCTTTAGCTGTGTCAGGAATGATAATTCCAGATGCCGTTTTTTCTTCTGCTGCTGCAGGTTCAACCAGCACCCTGTCCTCGTTAGGCTTGAAGTTGATTTTCTCTGTATGCTTCGACATATACATTGATTTGTTTTAGTTGAACAATTGGGTTCCGCATGCCCGTTTAACAGCTTTTATGCCAGACGCGAAAGGAGAGGCGAATTACGGACATTTTTACAAGAATCGGTCATCCACCCTGCCTTTTTTAAACCGGCCTGTGACAGATTGGTCCTTACCGGATGGCAGTCTGTCAGTCTTCAGAAACTACCCGAGCCCCACAGGTACAAAGTTTGAGTGTTGCAAAGGCAGCAGATAATCATTAAATTTTGCTTAAGTAAGTGTGCGTATGGAAAGGTTATCTAAAGATTGGCTCACTCAGGGGCTTATTGACTTCGAATACAAAAAGTATCTTCTTCTTGCTTATCTCCAAACCGTCAGGGAATCCTTCAACAGGGTCGAGTTGTACCCGTTTTTGGCCGATCTGGTCTTTCACTACAGGAACCTGATGGCGGTGAAGGAGAACAAGACGCTCATCAAGGAATCATTCCCAAAGGAAATATCGCTGGAGGAGTTCAAAAAATTGGAACTGTCGTACAGACAAATGATTGAGGATGACGCGATTATGAACGAGCTTCATTCAATCATCGAGTTTGCCATCCCTCACATTCACGATTCACTGAAAGAGGGTTCGGTGATCTATGAATATGTGGAGTCGCAATGTGAAATATCGCCGATAGGCGTGACTCCGCTGTACGCGAACGAGGGGTACCTGTTCGTCACCCAGCCGCCTCAGAAAGAAACCAATATTTACCGCTATCAGGTCAGCATTTATGAAGACAGTCAGGAGCAACTGCGGAGCCTGAACACTCAGTTTGTGGAAAATCTGGAAAAGGGACCGTTCTATACCTACGAAAACGTTAAGCTGGACCTGATCCGGAAATATAAGGACCTGCCCAACCCGGCGGCTTTTCTGGTGAGCTCAAAAATGAAGTTTCCCTTTTCGGAGACACTTATGCCGGTAGCGAAGAGGCTGTTTGTCAAACACCTTTCGGTGAGGCAATAAAAAAAGCCCTCGTCACCGAAGGCTTTTTCATTAATATCTTAATAACTATTTAGCCGAGTCTGTAGTTGGAGTCTCCTGTGTAGGCAGGCCAAGGTCTGGCTGGGCAACCGGAGCCTGTTCGCTCGCTTTTTCAAGGATCTCATTGGTAGGAGCCTGGCCGCCAGTCACAATCACCGAGCTGGTCAGTGACAAAACCATAATGGCGATCACGAATCCCCATGTAAGCTTCTCAAGCAGATCACCTGTTTTCTTGACACCAATGATATTGCTGGCAGACGATCCGCCGAACTGGCTTGTCAGACCACCGCCTTTAGCGTTCTGGGCAAGGATTACCAATACCAACAATACGGCAAAGAAAATGATCAGGGAAATAATAAGTGTGTACATAATGACTTACTTCTTCAGGTCTTCAATTCGGGATGCAAAGTAAGCCTTTTTCTGGGGATATTTCCAAATTAACTTTTTCAGAACTTCAATTGCCCGGTCTTTTTTTCCCTGTTTTACAAGGATCTCGACCAGCGTTTCAGAAATGATATTGTCACTGAACTCGCCGGACTTGATGGAATTCAGATCGGTGGGCGGAACGCCCGGTGCCTTTTCCTTCGTGGCATTTGTCGAGATTGAAGGCTGGGCTTTTATGAACTGGTCGATGATCTCGATCTGTTGCTTCTGTCTCTCTGTTTCCAGGGCGATCTCTTCCTTGGACTTTTTTATCTCCTCGAGAATGGTCTGATCTGTTTGCTGCTCGCGTTTTTTCTTTTTCGCAGGCGCGCTCACAGCAGGTTCCGATGGCGGTTCTATGTCGCGCGTTGCTTCGTCGATCTTCGCCTTCTCTTCCTCTGCCACGGTCGCGGCCTGAGTCGGTGTCCCGGAGCCCGGATTGTCAGAAAAAAGCAGCTCGAAGTTGTGTTTCAATTCGTTCAGCCTTTTCAGGTCGTTCATCACGGTTTCAGCAACGTCGATCTTGTCAAAAGCTTTTTCTACTTCGGCAGCAACTGCCTGACTATCATGTTTTACAACCGTTTCGGGAGTTGGTGTCCATGTTGAAACGACGGGAGCAGCAGGCGCTTCAAGGGTGGATACCCCCGGAGACACGAGTTGCGGTTCACGCGAGAAGGGTTCCATCATGACGTCCTTCAACACGGAGCGGTCCGTAGCATATACTGCCGCGCTTTGCAGATCGTATTGTTGGGATGGCAGGTTGAGGTCCTTGGAGACCTTTGCGGCAAGAATGTGGAGGATCTGGCTAAATGGATATTGCTTTCTCAACTGGAGCAGATCATGTGCATCCTGTGCAGAGTCACTGCCAAAGCTCTTTGCAATTCCTAAAAATGAAATCTTGTCCACAGATAATAGGCGTAGGGTAAAAATAACACTTTTTACCAATTCGCCACCGAGGCATTGAATATATCGTTGATGATCCGGGTGAAAATCTCTTTGGAATATTGCTCTTCTACGTCGCTGAGGTTGATATCATTGGAAAAGTCCTTGTAAAAGGAGAACGACTTGTCCTTAAAGCTCATTTTCTCGTCAAGCGTGTTCACATAGGTCGCTTTGACGGTGATTGTCAGTCGGGTAGAAGATGCGGTCGTAAGGTCCTGATTGCTGCTGCTGGCAGTTGGCGCAATAGGCGTGAGGCGGAAGTCTGTGACCTCGCCCTCGAGCTGGAGCTCACCCTCCTGTGCAACAACCGTGATATTTGAGTTTTGAATAAAATAGTTCTTGAGCTCGTTGGTGAGTACCTGTCCCATGTTCGCCGGGCCGAGATCGGCATTGTTGTAAAACTCGGCAATAGAGATCGTCTTCGCCGTAGTGGTGGTACCCTGCATTGAATATTTAACGGAGACTCCGCAGGACGTGCCAGTGAGGATGAGCACTAACGCTGCCAACGTGGAGGATATACGGGAAAATGTCCGGGCCATGATTTTCTTATTCTTCGAGTTCGTACTGCTTGATCTTTCTATACAAAGTACGCTCCGAAATCCCCAAATCACGTGCCGCATATTTTCTTTTATTGTTATTCTTCCGCAGGGCCCTGATAATAAGTTCCTTTTCTTTCTTCTCGATAGAAAGGGTATCGTCTTCAGTCTCGTGTGATATGTCCTGCACTACCTCGACATGCGAGTCGTTGCCGTTATTCTGCGGCGGGATGTTCAACACCATCGGATCTTTGGAGACCATAGGTGCCTCCACGGAGATATCTTCGAATAGTCCCGGGTTGTCCTTCACCATCTGCCCGGCGCGGCCTTCGCCGTTCATGATATCGAGTACGATCTTCTTCAGGTCGGTGACGTCCTTTTTCATATCGAAGAGCACCTTGTAGAGGATGTCGCGTTCGGACAGTCCATCCTTTTCGAGTCCCTGATGATACAGGGCAGGCAAGGTGGATTCTCTCGGGAGGTACCGTTGAAGCAGCTCACCATTGATCTCCTTATCGTCAGTTGACAATACAGAGATCTGTTCGACCAGATTTTTAAGCTGGCGGATGTTGCCGGGGAATCTGTACTTGAGGAGCGTTTCCTTTGCGTCATCCGTCAGCGATATCGGCTTAACCTTGTATTTCTCGGCGAAGTCGGTAGCAAATTTCCTGAAGAGCAGCTCTGCGTCACGACCCCGTTCGCGCAGGGGGGGGACGAAAATGGGAACTGTGCTCAAACGGTAATACAGGTCTTCCCTGAACTTGCCGTCTTCAACGTTCTTCATGAGGTTGACGTTGGTTGCGGCAACGACCCTCACATCTGTCTTCTGGACCTTCGAAGATCCAACCTTGATAAACTCGCCATTCTCGAGCACGCGTAGCAGGCGGGCCTGGGTTCCGAGAGGCATTTCGCCGATCTCGTCAAGAAAGATGGTTCCGCCGTTGGTGACCTCAAAATATCCCTTGCGTGCTTCGTGAGCACCGGTAAACGATCCCTTTTCGTGGCCGAACAGTTCTGAATCTATGGTGCCTTCGGGAATGGAGCCGCAGTTGATCGCGATGAACTGGCCGTGTTTTCTGGCACTGAGAAAATGAATGATCTTTGAAAATGATTCCTTGCCGCTACCGCTTTCACCTGTAATGAGTACGGACATATCCGTAGGCGCCACCTGCATGGCTACGCGCACCGCGTTATTGAGCAACGGCGAGTTGCCGATAATACCGAACCGTTGCTTTACACTTTGTATTTCCTGATCTGTAATTGCCATTATGAATGAACCACTTTACCAAGCAATGTTGCACTGCTGCAGTTGTCTACCAATACATTAACATATTGGCCTTTTTGAAAGTTTTCTCTCGGAAAGATGACGACCTTGTTGGCCGAATTCCGTCCCTGCAAATATTCATCTGATCGTTTTGAAACGCCCTCGATCAATACTTTATGTACCTTGCCGATATCTTTTTTATTCCGTTCGAGTGCATGTCCGGTTTGTTTCTGGATGATCTCGTTCAACCGTCTTTTTTTGATCTCGAGGGAAATGTCGTCGGCGAACTTCTTTTCTGCCAGCGTGCCAGGTCTTTCAGAGTAGAAGAACATGTAGGCGAAATCGTACTGGACAAGGTCCATCAGCGATAGCGTATCCTGGTGCTCGGCCTCAGTCTCGCTGCAAAAACCGGTGATCATGTCCGAAGAAATTCCGCAATCATCACCAAGGATCGTCCTGATGCTTTTTATCTTATCGAGGTACCATTCGCGTGAATAGCCCCTGTTCATCAGATCGAGGATCCTTGTATTTCCGCTTTGGACGGGGAGGTGGATATACTTGCAGATGTTCTCATGCTTCGCCATCGTGTTCAGCACGTCATCCGTGATGTCCTTGGGATGGGAAGTCGAGAATCTCACGCGCAGGTCAGGGCTCACTTCGGCGACCATGCGGAGCAGCATGGCAAAGTTTACCACTTCGTTGATGCCTTTCTTCTCCAGCCACGCTTTGTTATTCTCCTCAGGGCTCCATTTGTAGGAGTCGACATTCTGGCCCAGGAGCGTTACCTCGCGGTAGCCCCGGTTGAAAAGCTCGGTGGCTTCTTTGACGATCGACTGCGGATCGCGGCTGCGCTCACGTCCGCGGGTAAAAGGCACGACACAGAAGGAGCACATATTATCACATCCGCGCATAATGGAAATGAAAGCGGTCACGCCGTTTGAATTCAACCGGACGGGACTGATGTCGGCATAGGTCTCTTCCCTTGAGAGGAACGTATTGATCGCTTTCTCGCCTTCATCCACCTGAAGGATCAGCTTCGGCAGGTCGCGATAGGCATCAGGGCCTGCCACGAGGTCTACGATCTTCTCTTCTTCCAGTAATTTGGATTTCAATCTCTCCGCCATGCAACCGAGAACGCCGACCAGCATTTCCGGCTTTTGCTTCTTGAAATCATTGATGTGCGAAAGTCTGTTGCGAACGGTTTGCTCTGCTTTCTCGCGGATGGAGCACGTATTCAGGAATACGACGTCTGCCTCGGCGATCTCGGAAGTGGTGTCAAACCCTTCTTTTTCAAGGATCGACGCAACGATCTCACTGTCAGAGAAATTCATCTGGCAGCCATAACTCTCAATATATAGTTTGCGCGCTTTTCCCGTGTTTTGGGTTTTCGATACCCTGTAGGTCTCGCACGCTTCTCCCTCTGTGGGATTCAAAATGCCGATATCATCAATCAACTTCTCCATTTCAGATGTGAATCAAGGTGCAAAAATACGTTTTTGATCCAGAAAATGACAAGTTGTCAGTAATTTTGTTTGCCGCCGGCTCGTACCTTGCGGACAGTTAATATTTTATGGCAATCATCAGATCGTTAAGGGGTTTTACCCCGAAAATGGGTAACAATTGTTTTCTGGCGGAGAATGCGGTCGTTGTAGGCGAAGTGTCTATGGGCGACAATTGTACGGTATGGTTCAACGCTGTGGTCCGTGGCGATGTACATTCCATCACGATCGGCAACAATACGAACATTCAGGATGGCGCGATCATTCATTGCACCTATCAGAAAGCCAAAACGGTCATCGGAAATAATGTGTCCATCGCACACAATGCCATCGTTCACGGCTGTACAATCGAGGATAACGTGCTCATCGGCATGGGCGCGATCATCATGGACGACGCGGTTGTGGAAAGCAATTCGGTGATTGCTGCGGGAGCGGTTATCCTTCCCGGAACACGGGTCCCTTCCGGCAGCATTTTCGCCGGTGTGCCTGCAAAACGTGTAAAAGATATCACAGACGAGATGAAAGCTGTTATCACAAGGACTGCAAATAATTATCCCATGTATGCAGAATGGTACAAACAGTAGCGGGAACAATATTTTTCGAAAAATATGCCTCAACTGTTTAAACCTGCTACTTCGTTTTGTAATTTATAGTTAAATCCCTTCTTTGATTGAATATGAAAAATAAAGGATTCGATCCTCAGACGATTCATGAATACAGGCAGCGCATCGACGCCTCAGGCCAGGGTTTTATATACGATACCGACGACGAGAACACCGATGAATATGCACACTTCTACTTCATAGGTAACTACGAAGGAAAAGAAGCGATATATGATACCGTGATGTATACACTTCGCCTGCAACACGAGAGCGAGCTTTTCGAGATCGCGGAGCACCGTGCTGCGAAACATTTTCCTGAATACAAAAAGATCACCTACGAGGAGGACGAGAACGGCAATCTTGAGAATCTCGATCCGCTGGAAGAAGAGATCGGTCTCTACATGGCCGAGGTCATGATGGAACTGGAAGAGGAAGAGGCCGTGAAAGTGAAAGAGCATGTCGACATGGATGAGCACGCCGATTTCGGAATATCATTGGATATCGGACTTCACGTGGAGAAGATCACCCCCAGGGAAATACAGAAGTTCATCAAGGATTTCAACGAAGATACCATCGTTCTGGATGAGACCCTTTATTCATTCCAAACCCAGGACATAGAAGATTGATCAGCCCGATACTTGTGGTTTGACGAATTCTGATATATTTGCGCCCTGAACTTTGAAAATCCCGCGCAATGAAGAATTTGTCCCTGATATTGAACGTCGTACTGCTGGTCGCAGTGATCGTTCTTTATGTCCTGTATTTTAAAGGAAACAGCAACACTCCCAAAACAAGCTTGTCGGATACAACGGCTTTGGCTGATGTTCGTGTCGCATTTGTAAACGTCGATACGTTGAACAAGTACTATGAATATCTCAAGGTCAACGAAGAGAAATTCGCTGCGAAAGCAAAGAAGTACGAGGACGACTACAAGAACAGGGCGATGGGTCTGCAGAACGAGATCAACAACTACCAGCGTTCGGTGAACAACCTGACCTTCAGCCAGCAAAAAGCACTGGAAGAGGACCTCACCAGAAAGCAGCAGAATCTCCAGATGTATCAGCAGTCGCTCAGCCAGCAGCTGATGCAGGAGCAGGCGGCATTTAACCAGACACTTTATGATCGCCTTACCCGTTATGCAAAAAAGTATGGTGAGGAAAACGGCCTCCACATGATCATGCAGTACAGCCCGTCCAGCGACGTGCTTTGGGGCAGATCCGGACTTGATATCACTGATGCCGTGGTAAAAGGCCTGAACGATGAGTTCAAATCCGAAGGGGCTGCTGCCGACAGCACTGCTACGAAAAAATAAGTTTCTTAAGACAGTTATCAGAGCCGTCTGCAAATAGCTTGTGGACGGCTTTTTATTTTTGCCTATATTTAAAGTTGGATTATGGCAAACCCCACCGATGTTGTCCGCAGTAATGCCCAGGAGCAAAAGCAGATCCTGCTCATGCTTGCCACGGGATTTTTTATGGGTGCCTTTATAGCAACCTACCAGGTAACGGCAGATTCGCTTTTTCTAAATCGCATGGGCGATCAGTTGAACAGGGCCTTCCTTGTTGCCGGTTTGCTCGGGATGATTACGACAGGTGTCTTCTCTTATTTTCAGAACCTGATCAAGTTCACACTACTCGTTCTGGCCAGTGTTATATCGATATTCTTCTTTTCGCTGGGCGCTTATCTGCTGATGGAGTTCGGCCCGGCCACTTACCATAACTATTTTATATTCACCTTGTATTGCATGTCGGGCCCGCTGACGGCAATTCTGCTGCTTAGCTACTGGGGTCTCTTTGGACGTCTTTTCAATTTCAGGCAATCCAAGCGGATCATCGGATGGATCGATACCGGGCAGTTGATTGCAGCGATCCTGGCAACACTGATATTGATACCGTTTACTTCCGACCTCGTGGGCGATCCGACGCGTTACCTGATATTTTGCAGCATCAGCATGTTCATCGTTTCAATATTGCTGATCGTCATATCGTCGACATTCACGATCTCCAAGGATGATCCCATAGAGTTTGGAAAGGAAGTGAGGAAGGAAACGAGAGTCATAAAGCTGAT
>CBHTUB010000024.1:0-24888 GCA_966095595.1 uncultured Chryseosolibacter sp.
GATCTTTCCATGTTTATCGATATCCTGTTCAGACTGAAATTTGTCGAGTCTTGCTCCGTTGATCTTCTTCGCCCTTACCAGCTTGGTAAACTTTTGAAGTGAGCTGAACTGCGGTCCAAGGTCGAGGTAATGCAGAAAGGCATCTTTGTCGTAACCGACATCGATAAAGGCTGCGTTCAACCCGGGCACCACTTTCTTGACCAGGCCCAGGTATATATCACCAACCGTAAATTTGCTGCCTTCTGATTCCTGATGGAATTCAACGAGCGTTTTATCTTTTAAAAGGGCTATACGACATCCGTCCTGAGTTCCACTAATAATTAGTTCATTACTCAAAACACAAAATGTTTAGTATGATAGATGTGTATAGTCCGCACAACGAACGTGCGCGGAGTGTCACGCAAGGTCGCGTGATTATTTCTTCTTATGTCTGTTCTTTCTCAGACGCTTTTTACGCTTGTGCGTAGCCATTTTGTGCTTCTTTCTTTTCTTTCCGCTAGGCATAGTAATTTTTTTAAGACCGATCTGTACAACTCCCCTCAGGAAGGACAGTCCGGTTGGTTGAACAAAAATTTATTTTAAATCCTTCAGATAAGAATCCACTGTTGCCTGAACAGCCGGATCATCATCCATCTTTTTTACTTTTTCAAACTGCCCGCGCGCCTTCTCAGCGTTTCCGCTGTTCATCCACGCAATGCCAAGCAGAAGCTGGCCCTGTATGTGTCCCGGGTTGATCTTCACCAACCGCTCCAGTCTTTCAATCGCCTTGTCGTACTGACCCGACTGAATTGACAACATACCCATGTTAAACAAAGCGAGCTGATTTTCAGGATCCTTCTTCAGCACTTCCATCAGCATCTGAATTCCCTGCATCGGATTCGACGACGTCATATACGTCATCGCCATCTTTGTTTTTACTTCGAGATTGGTTGGGTCCTTGCTCAGAACCTTTTCGAACAACTCGCGTGCTTTTGCGGCATAAGCCTGTTGCTTACCCTGCTCAAGCGCCAGCGAGTAGGCCTGATAATAATCGTCTCCCGCCTTCGCCCAACTCTCCGTATTGTTAAAGAACTTCGAACTCTCTTCGGCAAACCATGCAGCGCTGTCAAATCGGCTGGACAATCGATATAGGGCCGCTAAAGAGTCGGCAAAGATAGCATTTTTTTCCTTTTGCGAACTTTGACTCCACAACGCCCGGAACTCGCTGATCTTTTCTGTTATTTCACGGGGTATCTCCGCATGCGTTTCGATGTGCGAAGCCACCGAATCATCCATGACGTCAGAGACCGGCGATTCATTTTCAACAACCGACTTCGGAAGCTGAAACATCAGCCAGATCAGAATAAGCGAACCTCCAAGTAGTAAAAGACGTGTTTTCAGCATACAGCCAGCAAAAATGACAAGGTCAGGAGTATCGAAACCTTACGACTTGGTTTCTGATAGCTGTTTTACCTTCTCACTGTTTTTGATCTTATTGATGAAGATCTTGGCAGGTTTGAAGCTGGGAATGAAGTGCTCATCGATAACGAGGGCAGTGTTGCGGGAAATATTTCTGGCAATCTTCTTCTTTCTCTTTTTATTGATGAAACTACCGAAGCCACGGATGTAAATGTTGTTACCATTCGACATGGAGTTCTTCACCACGCTGAAAAAGGCCTCGACCGAAGCCGTTACATCCGCTTTATCAACGCCGGTCTTTTCAGCAATCTCATTAATTATATCAGCTTTCGTCACAGTGCTATATTTAAGTCTTAAAAAATTCGGGAGGGCAAATTTAGTTTGCTGGGTCAGATTAAAAAATGAATATTGAAAAAATTGATTATCAAGGGGATGGACAAACGATATTTTTCAAAAAAAATCGTTGAGTGGTACCTTCAGAACGGCCGGGACCTGCCCTGGCGCAGAACAAAAGACCCATATAAAATATGGTTATCGGAGATAATCCTTCAACAAACCCGCGTGGCGCAGGGCCTTCCCTACTACGAACGCTTCGTCGCGCACTATCCAACGATTCGCGAGCTTGCCGCCGCTCCCGGAGAGCAGGTGTTGAGGCTCTGGCAGGGCCTGGGATATTATACGCGGGCGAGAAACCTTCATAAATGTGCAAAACACATCGTCTCGGCCTGCAACGCCACATTCCCCGATAATTTTTCAGAATTAAAAACCCTGCCCGGCGTCGGCGATTATACCGCCGCAGCCATCGCTTCTTTTTCTTTTAAGGAAGCCGTGGCCGTCGTCGATGGAAATGTTTTCAGGGTATTGTCCCGTGTCTATGGCATAGATACCCCTATCAACAGCCCGAGAGGCAAAAAGGAGTTTGCGGATCTCGCAAACAACCTCATCGACCCTGATCGCCCGGACCTTCACAACCAGGCAGTGATGGAGTTTGGCGCAACCCTATGCATGCCTAAAAATCCATCATGCGAGACGTGCCCGCTGAAGAAAACTTGTCACAGCTATCAACTGGGGGTGCATCATCTTCTTCCTGTCAAGGAGAAAAAGGTGAAGTCGAGAGAGCGATATTTCTATTATCTCGTTTTCCGCAGAGGGTCCGAAGTGCTCATGAAAAGAAGGGAGGAAAAGGATATATGGCTGGGCTTGTACGATTTTCCTGTTATTGAAACCAGGACGGCTTTATCCGAAGCGTCCATCAGGAAACAACTCGCCCGTTTTCTTGGCCGGGAGCCGTCGGGTTATATGGTTTCAGATACCTATCAGCATGTGCTTACCCATCAAAAGATCTATAGCAGGTTCGTGATCCTCAAATCGGGAAAAGGGCTAACAGAGCGCGAAAACTGCGGTTATTATACATCAACACAAATTGCAGCGCTGCCCAAACCTGTTCTGATCAGCAGATTCCTGACAGATTATGCCTTTCTTTCTTAGCCTAAGAATGGTACTTTTGTCCACTTACATCAGTTTTAAAGATCGATACTAAACCAATTATTCTAATCATATGTCAGGTGTTAATAAAGTGATCCTGGTTGGCCGTCTGGGCAAGGATCCTGAGGTCAGAAATCTAGATAATGGAGCAACGGTTGCAAACTTCACGGTTGCGACATCTGAATCATATAAGGACAGTACCACAGGAGAGAAAAAAGAGATCACGGAGTGGCACAATGTTGTATTGTGGAGGGGGCTGGCGGAAGTCGCACAGCGTTATCTTCACAAAGGCGACATGGTATACATAGAAGGTAAATTGCGCACCCGCTCCTGGGAAAAGGAAGGTGTTACACGATACACAACGGAGATCGTTGCCGACAACATGACCATGCTGAGTACCGGAAAAGGTGGTGGCTCGAATAACTCGGGCGGTGGAGATTATGGTTCGCGCAACACGGAGCGCGCGTCAACTGAAAGCTACAGCGCTCCTGCAGACGCCGGCACCGACGATCTGCCATTCTGATGTTGAACTAACGCCTATCATTTTGGACGAGCCTCCAAGTTTTCAACTAGCGGAAATATTATCGGGAGACAACCTGCTATACATCGTTGTGGCAGTTTGTTTTCTCTTTCTTACAGCGCTCATCTCTGCATGCGAAGCAGCATGTTTTGCGCTGACAGCCGGCGATGTCGAAGAATTTAGAAAAGGTAAAACAACGCAGTCGCGGAGAATAGCCGCCATGCTCTCGAATGCCCGGCTGCTGCTCATCGTGCTTACTACCTGGAAATATCTATCGCTGATATTCGGAGTGATCTTCCTTTGCTATTCCCAATACCCGGGTAAGCCCACAGGTTTGTTGGGACAAGTCATTACCCTGACATTGTCGTTTGCGATCTTCGGCATTGCCGTACCCAAGCTTTTCGGCTCACAGAGAAGGCATGATGTACTAAGACTCTTCACGGGGTTTTGTTCGCTGCTGCTGAAGATCAGTACACCTTTCGTCCGGGGCCTCATGAAAATGTCCTCAAAATTGGATAAGCGACTGGAAGAGATGGCGGAGGAAAACTCGGTAAAGGAGCTCACGCAGGTTCTGGAAATGGCAGCGGCCGACAAAAATACGACAGAAGACGAAAAGGAGATCCTCAGGGGCATCGTGAACTTCGGAACGCTTAATGTGAAGGAAGTCATGCGGCCACGGTCGGAGATCAATCACATAGAGTCCTCACTGAATTTTCACGACCTTCTGATCTATATCAAAAAATCCGGTTACTCGCGCATTCCCGTATACGAGCAGAACTTCGACAAGATCGAGGGTATTCTTTATATAAAAGACCTTTTGCCCTATCTGAACGAGACGAAAAAATTTGCCTGGCAAAAGTTTCTGCGACCAGCATATTTCGTACCGGAGACCAAAAAGATCGACCTTCTGTTAAAAGACTTCCAGGAGAAGCGGGTACACATGGCACTTGCCCTCGATGCACAATCGCAGATCTCGGGTATCATTACACTCGAGGACATCATCGAAGAGATCATCGGTGACATTCACGATGAATTCGACGAAGTGGGAGCTTATTACAAAAAGGTCGATGACAAGACGTTTGTCGTTGACAGCAAAATACCCTTAAGTGAATTCTGCCGTATTCTGGATGTCGATCCAACTGTATTCGACGTTGAGAAAAGCGAGAACGACACGCTCGGCACGGTATTGAGTGAGATCCGAAAGGACTTGCCGCGCAGGGGAGATCAGATCGTCATGGATCCGTTCACCCTGATCATAGAAGCCGTCGACCACAAGCGCATTAAAAAAATCAGAGTACAGATCCATGAACAGAAGGAAAAATAAAACAACCGGCTTCATTCTGCTTCTGGCCTTGCTGCTGGCGTTCACGTCATGCGATCGTCAATATCTTCCGAAACCGCTTGGATACAACAAGCTCGTGCTGCCGGATGCAGAATATGTACAATCACCCGATTCACTTCCGTATTCCTTCGAATATTCAAAACACGCGAAGCTTCTGGATGATACTACTTCCATCAGCGAACGGTTCTGGGTCGAGATCTATTATCCTGAGCTGAAGTCGAACATCCACATTACCTACAAGGCACTGAACAAAGATGAAAAATTGCTGCGCGAGTTTGTGAAGGATGCCTATACGCTTACGGCAAAACATCAGATCAAGGCCTACGCGATCGATGAAGTGATCGTAAAAACGCCCTCGAACAAAACTGCGGTCATTGCTGAGTTGCAGGGTGATGTTCCCAGCCAGTTCCAATTCACAATGACCGACTCGTCGCGGAATTTCCTGAGGGGTGCACTCTATTTCGAAACGAAAGTCAACAACGACTCCCTGGCACCCGCCATTGAATTCATGAAGAAGGAGATCATGCACCTGATCAACACGGTTGAATGGCGATCAGATCATAAAACCAAAAGGTGACATTATTTTGACCTTTACTGACTGATTTTCGTAGTATACTTGTGTATGCTTAGCTGTCAGTCAGGTAAATTCTCCTTACCGAAAAATATCACCTATCTCAACGGCGCCTACATGTCGCCCATGTTGAAGGACGTTGAAAAAGCCGGATTACGCGGCGTGCGACGAAAAAGAAATCCGGTCGACATTACGCCCGAAGATTTTTTCACAGAATGCGAGGTGCTCCGGCAGGAGTTCGCACGCCTGGTCAATGCGCCTTCCGAAAACGTCGCTATCGTACCCTCTGTCTCCTATGGTACTGCTACGGTTGCCAGGAATGTCAGGATCGGCAAGGGCCAGAACATTATCGTTGTGAAGGAAGAATTTCCAAGCAATTACTACTGCTGGGATCGCCTGTGCCAGGACCACGGTGCCGAGCTTCGTGTAGTATCGCCCGACCCTAACGTGCGCGACAGGGGAAAGAACTGGAACCAGAAAGTGCTGGAGGCGATTGACATCAACACCAAAGTTGTTGCGATCTCGAACGTACACTGGGCCGATGGAACAAAATTCGACCTGATGGCGATCCGGAAAAGATCGGCCGAGGTAAATGCCTTGCTGATTATCGATGGGACACAATCCGTAGGAGCAATGCCATTTGATGTCAGACAAATCAATCCCGATGCCCTGATCTGTGCAGGATACAAATGGTTGCTTGGCCCTTATGCGATTGGCGTTGCATACTTTGGTAGCTCTTTCAAAGATGGCGTGCCCCTCGAGGAAAGCTGGATCAACAGGCTTGAGAGTGAAAACTTCAGCGCGCTGGTGAACTATCAGGCCGGCTATCAGCCTGGAGCGTTGCGCTATGAGGTGGGCGAACATAGTAACTTCATACTTGTCCCGATGTTCATCAAGGCATTGACGCAGCTCAATCGCTGGAAACCGGAAAACATTCAGCGCTATTGCGAGTCCATCACCGGAAAGTCAATAGAAAGGCTCCGTGAATACGATTACCAGATAGAGGACGAGCACTGGCGTTCTTCTCATCTGTTCGGCATTCGCCTCCCTGATCCATCGCGGCTGCAAAAGATAAAGGAGGCGCTTTCCAAAAAAAGAATTTACGTATCCTATCGTGGTGATGCGATGCGGATATCGCCCAACATCTACAATGACGCATCGGACATGGAGAAATTGACTAAAGTGTTAATCAATTCGGCGCGGTGATACAAAAAGTTTCGCGGCCGCAGCTGCTCAGCGGTATCCTGATCTGTCTTGTGGGCGCAATTTGTTTTTCAACGAAAGCTATATTCGTAAAACTTGCCTACCGCGACACCAGTGTTGACCCGGTCGCCCTGCTCGCGTTAAGGATGGTATTCTCCCTCCCCTTCTTCGTCGTATCTGCGATCATTGCGTCATCGAAATCCGACAATGTGAAATTCACATTCAAACAATGGATGCAGATCGCTGTGGTCGGGAGTCTGGGATATTATGTGAGTAGTTTGCTGGACTTTTTAGGACTTCAGTTTGTCTCGGCAGGCATAGAGCGGCTCGTTCTTTTCATTTATCCGACGTTGGTCCTCATATTCTCCGCCGTGTTTTTCAAACAGCACATCAGCAGAAAGCAATGGCTCGCCGTAACAATCACCTATTTTGGACTATTGACCGCATTTGCGGGAGAAGTGTCCTTCCAGGGTGAACACAGCGACAAGTTCTACCTCGGTGCATTGTACATTTTTGCCTGCGCGATCACCTATGCGCTTTATCTCGTGGGAAGCGGAAGACTGATCCCACAAGTAGGGTCAGCAAAGTTCAACAGCTATGCGATGACGTTTGCCTGCATCGGTGTGCTTATACATTTCTATTTCACAACGGACACGAACCTTACACAACTTCCTTCCCTGGTGTACATCTATAGCGTCTCCATGGCCCTGCTTTCTACCGTCATTCCCTCATATCTCGTTGCCGAGGGGATCAAACGGATCGGCTCTGATAATGCAGCCATTGTGGGAAGCATCGGCCCTGTGTCTACGATCCTTCAGGCATATCTTGTACTCGGCGAACCCATTTTTGCCGCGCAGCTTTTTGGAACGGCACTTGTGCTTCTCGGGATTTTACTGATAAGCCGGAAGGGATGATTCGCACAGGGATTTTGCCGTTTCACGATGACATGTGAACGAGATCGGTGGAAAGTTATTAAGTTAGAATGATGAAAATCACCGCTACACTCCTTCTGATACTTTGCTCAGCCCTTGTCATTGCCCAGCAGAAGCATACAATTGTCTTCCTCAATAAAAATCCGGAGGCGCAAACGCTAACGAAAGAAGAGGGTCAAAAGATCATGGAAGGACACATGGCAAACATCAATGCCATGGCAAAAGCCGGACGTTTAGTTGCCGCGGGACCCTTTGAGAGTGGCGGTGGCCTTTTCATTATGAATACGACGTCGACAGACTCGATCAACAAGTGGATTGCACCCGATCCGGGCGTACAGGCAAAACGGTGGAAGATCGAAATGCTTCCATATATCCCGAAACATGGGGGAGTTTGTCTCGTAAACGAGCCGTACGAAATGACTTTATACTCCTTTGTACGATTCGATGCCATCAGGAGCAAACATACGGCGAGTACGTATCCACAGATCATCAGGGAACATGAGGAGTATGTCAAAAAGCTGGCGTCGACCGGAAATCTCGTCACATCGGCAAGCTTCGGAGACAATGAAGGCGGGATCGTAGTCATAAAGGGCGAGGTAGACAAGTCTGTTTTCGAAGCAGACCCTGGTGTGCAGCAAGGTCTTTTCGAGTTGACATTTAAAGCGCTGTATATCGCAAAGGGCGCGTTCTGCGAAAAGTGATCAGCCTTCGGTTGCTGCCAGCTTGGTGGAATTGTCGAGCGTATAGGACGACTCGAGCGTAAACTCCCTGAACACCTCCCATATTTTTCCGTTGTGTTTCAGCAATGCGATCTTATCGGCGATGAACTCAGCCTTGTATTCTCGCTGGCCAAATTCCTCCCAGGCCAATTTGAAGTTAGGTTTCTTAAGATCGCGAAAAGCCAAAGTGAGATGCGGGTGGAAAGGTTGCTCCTTATAATTGGCGTTGAAGAGATTGAGTTCCCTTTTGCAAAACCTTTGAATTCCCTTTTGGAGCTGGTTCAACAATTCGTCGGTCACGACGTTGATAAAGATCACCCTGGGACTAAACGCTCCGAAGTTGTCGAGACAAACTTTTAAGGGATCGAATTTCCTGACAAAGCTCTGAAGCTTGGAGGCGAGCTCTTCTTCCTTTTTTTCTTTCCACCGGAAAGGCATGTGCAGCGTAATGTGTGGCGGAGAGTTGAGAGATGCCTTGCTGTTGTATTTTTCCTTGAAGTAGGTTTTCAGCTGAACCGCTTCTGCATGAATGGGCGCAGGTGGTATCAACGCAATAAAATATTGTTTTTCCTCACTCCGTTCGGGCATAAATTCTTCAGAGCATCTTTCGTGTCAGAAAATTCGAAAACAAAACCCTCATCTAATAGCCTTTTGGGAAAAACTTTCCTGCTTTTTAGAATCAGTTCCGTTTCTGTTCCGATAAAAACTGCACCAATCTCGAGCAGGACGTCCGGCACAGGAATTCCAAGCTTAATACCGCAATTTTTCCGCAGTTCCTTCATGAAAACGCTATTGGTCACCGGATTTGGTGACGTGATATTATAAACGCCCTTACATCCGGAATTTTCAATGAGAAATTCCATCGCGCGACAAAAATCAACCGCATGGACCCAGCTGCTGTACTGATTGCCTTCTCCCTGAGTACCTCCAAGGCCAATACGGACAAGATTCTGAAGCGGCTTCAGAGCCCCTCCACCGTCACCGAGAACGATTCCTATTCTTGCTATGATCTTTCTCACCCCCGGGATGCGGTAGTTGTTGAACGTATGCTCCCATTGTTTGCAGACGTTCATGCTAAAGTCGTCGCCGATGTCCGTGCTATCTTCACTGTTGAATGCCGTATAGGATGCATTGTAGATCGTGGCAGAGCTCGCGTTGATCCAAACCTTCGGAGGATTTTTCAGCTTGCGCATCACCTCGCCGAGCACAGCAGTCGACTCGATGCGGGAGCTGAGTATTTCCTTTTTGTTTGCCTCCGTATACCTGCAATTCACATTTTTTCCGGCAAGGTTGATCAACACATCCGCTGACTCCATGCATCGACTCCAGGGGCCAGGCGACTTCGCGTCCCATTCCTCGAATGAGATCCCGGGCTGTTTTACCGGACGGTGACGCGCCAGAATAACAACTTTATCTCCCCGCTGAGTAAAATACGCAGATAGCAAAGTGCCGAGAAATCCGTTTCCGCCAGCAATGACGATCGTTTTCATAAAGTGTAGTTTAGATAGTTTCTCCATTCATCGCTTTCAGCCACCTCTTTGATGAAGTTATTTCTTGTGTTCAGAAGCATGGTCATGTAGTCTCTCACAAATAAATTGTCGATCATCTTTCCAATCGACCCGAGGGGGAGCTTGTACTCGAATTCATCACGCATAACAGTGACTCCATTGAACTGTTGAAAGATGTGTGCATGCTGCATAAAGGCAAACGGACCCTCTAGCATGATATCATGAAAGAAAAAGGGGCGGATCGTTTCCGTGATCAGGACCTTCATTTTTTGCGGGAAGCCAAAATGTTTTGCTTGCCAGGTCACAAACTCATTTGCTTCGATCAGGCCTGACGTTTTGCCTTCAACCGGCCTTTCGTCTGAAAATGCAACAGACTCCTTGTGGAGATCGATGCTTCGTGAAAGGTCATAACAGATCCTGATCGGTGCATTGATTTTAGTCTCTAGTCTGATCGTAGTCATTTTACAAAACGTCTGTCGCGAATAATACCAGTACACGATACAACACCCATGTCGCAGACATCACGACCGGCAATGCAAGAAGCTTCATGCGACGAACATGTTCAAGGAACATCAGCGCGACCACCACGGCAAACCATCCTGCGAACAATATAGGCCCGGTTGTCCAGGTGACGGCCAAAGCGCCCAGAAAGAGAAGCAGGCTACCTCCGAACGATATCGTCATCATATTGCCAAGGTAAGTCCAGACATTTCTCCTGCTGATCAACAGCATCACCAATGCCTGAAAAAGAATTTGTCCTCCACAGATCGCAAACTCCCGCGTGAAGCTGCCCGCTGGTACATATGGAGTCAAAAGTTGTGAGTAGCGGTTGAGAATGATCGCGCTTGCAACCCATGTGAATAGTAAATACAGGATCCTGTACTTGAGATTGAACGTCGGCACGCAGCTATTCTGCCTCGCGATATTCTTTCCCGGGATGATCACTTTCCTGTTGTAGGAAATGAAAGCATACAGTCTTGTAAGCACCGCCCTGAAGACGGATGAGGTAAACAGGGGATTGAACACAGGTAAGCTGTTCCCGATTATTTTGAGCAGGCTGTCGAGCCCATAGTAAACCTGCTTGTTCTTTTTATCGATGAGGGCTATTTCGTTGCATGCCCTCACCCGATCTACATAGTTAAAGTATTCGGGATTGGCCGTTGAATACCGCTCACGCCCCTGATCGTCCAGCATGCCGGATTTTACAAAACCTGAAGTGTACAAATTGCAGAGCGGACACTCATCGTCGTATAGGATAGTATGGTCTTTCAGCGTATTCATAAGGTGGGTTCTTAAAAGCTCAGGTTGGGTAAAAAACTGCCGCGGTCGCGGCCCACGACAAAAACACGCTGCCAGGTGAGGACGTAATAGTATATACCCAGGGCCCAGGCAGGCGCGATCAGGTATGCAATCGCAACCGGTTTAGCCATGTTTTCCATAAACGTCAGGGTGCCGAGGTACAGCAGCGCGATGATAAAGTGAAGCAACTTCTTACGGAACATCGGACCGCGTATAATGAGGGATACCCCACAGCTTACCATTTGCCATACGCCCAGTCCAAACTGAACGATCAGGAGGATCAATCCATTCTCCCTGTTGACCAGTGTTGCAATTCCTGTTACAACGCCGGTAAGGATGAGAATTGTTTGCGCAAAAAAGTCAAGTTTTCTCATATTCTAAACTTTTCGAATTTTCAATATTTTCTGAAAGTACATGGTAAAAAAAATTCCTACTTCATCATCTTCAAAACTGTGTTCCAGAACCAGCTCTCTTCAGCCTTGATAAAGGTTTCCAGCAATGCATCCGATTTCTCCGCAAAATTTTTAAGCTCTTTGACCACTTTTTTAAACTCTTTTGAATCCTCGCTGCCATCGCCCTGGACATCGTTAACTTCGCGTAGCACTTTAATGATGGGCTCCAGCTCCCTTTTTCGCCTTTCCCTTGCAACTTGTCGCGCGAGTGCCCACACATCCTTCTCCGACTTGAAAAACTCCTTACGCTCTCCAGGCACCGAGATCCGGCTTATTATTCCCCAATCCAGCAGGGCGCGGATGTTCATATTGGCATTACCTCTCGAAATAGAAAGGTCCGCCATGATATCCTCCGTCGACAAAGGCCTGGGGGAGATCATCAGCAGGGCGTGGATCTGTGCCATGGTTTTGTTCAAACCCCAGCTGTACCCCAAATTGCCCCATGCCTGAATAAGTTCTTCCTTTGCCTCTGTATACTTCATACGTATCAAATATATATAATGTTTCTGAACTTTCAATACTTTTTGAAAGTATGTTTTTTGGTGCCTAAACGGCCAGTTGTCCTGGTTTTACCTGGCGCCTTTAGGAAAAAATTGAAAAGCCCGCAAAAATCGCCAGAAAGAATGCTATGGCTACTATAGGTGAAACCAACAGGCTTGTGATAAGTGACAGCACTACGGCGTTTTTTTGTGTGGCCGGTCTTCTGCGATAAAGCTTTCGAAAGAAGAAGAAAACAGGGATGAAAAAAATTGACATAATGACAATCAGCTCAGATACGCCGGCACCCATTAAAAAAAGAAGGACTACCGGAACCGAAATGCAATAGGGAATCTGGTTTTGAGGTTTCATGATCCTAAGATAATCTTAAGCGGCATGAAGGTCGTGATCAATCGGATCATTTTAAATCGAGGCTCACATCAGACGTCTATTACACCGACGCATTTCCAAAGCATGAAGCCCGTCAGAGTTCACACGTCCGACGGGCTTCTGTACAAAGTCAAGACAATTGTCTTCCTACAGGTTTTCTACAAAGAAGTTGGTCATCATGGTATACAGGTGCAGCTTCGTTTTCCCACCAAGTATGCTGTGATTCTTGTCCGGATAATAGAATGAATCGAATTGGATCCCGGCGTTGATCAGCCCTTCCTGCAACAAAACAGAGTTCTGGAAATGAACGTTGTCATCACCGGTGCCATGAACCAAAAGGAATTTACCCTTGAGGTCTGCAATATAGGTTGCGGGTGAGTTGAGATCATAACCCTCCGGGTTGTCCTGGGGTTTTTGGAGGAAACGCTCCGTGTACACCGTATCATAGAATCTCCAGTTTGCCACCGGCGCCACGGCGATCCCGACCTTGAAGACCCCGCCACCTTTTGTCATCGCCAGCGACGACATATAACCGCCATAGCTCCATCCCCATACTCCCATGCGGGTCTCGTCAATGTAATCCAGCCCTCCAAGATACTTTGCGGTAGAAAGGATATCTTCCAGCTCGTATTTCCCAAGTTGCTTGTACGTCATCTTTTTGAAATTCTCGCCACGACCACCTGTGCCTCGTGTATCGATCACTGCCACGACGTAACCTTTCTGCGCCAGAAGCTGATGAAAATAGAAGTGTGTTCCTGCCCACGCATTGTTCACGTTCTGGGATCCGGGCCCGCTGTACTGATAAATGATCAATGGATAGGATTTCTTCGCATCAAAACCTTGCGGCTTTAGCATAAATCCATTCAGCACCGTTCCGTCGTTCGCCTTACAGGTAAAGAATTCCTTGTCGGCAATTCCGTACTCCTCCACCGCTGCCGCGAGCTTTTCATTCTTCTCCACGACCTTGATCAGCGTATTGCCTTTTGTCCTGTAAAGGCTGGCGATGACAGGTGTATTAGAGCTGCCATAATGATCGATATAGAACTGGCAATCCGGGCTCATGTTGATGGTGTGACTTCCCATAGCAGGTGTCATGCGTGTTTTCTTCTTGCCATCGAGCGTGATCGAATACAAGTGTTTTTCCATTGGAGAAACCTCCTTTGAAGTGAAGTAGATGATCCTGGACTTCTGGTCGAAACCGATGAACTCGGAGACTTCAAAATCACCGGTAGTCACTTGCTTCACGAGCGCGCCCGTGATTGAATACAGGTAAAAATGCTTATACCCGCTCGCCTCGCTCGAATGAATGAATTGTTTACCGTCATCAAGATAGGTGAGGTCATCGATGAACTCGATGTCAACATAGGTCGGACGTTTCTCGGTCAGGATGAGGTTTGCCTTTCCGTCGTTTGCGCTCACGTGAAAGATCTCGAGTGTGTTCTGAAGCCTGTTGAGCTTCCTCACGGAGAGGACGTTCGGATCTTTCGTCCACATTACCCGTGGAATGTAAATGTCTTTCTCTTCACCTAAGTTGGCTTTCACTTTTGCCTTCGTGTCGAGGTGGTAGGTCCAGATCTCGACGATGGAGTTTGCCTCGCCTGCTTTCGGATATTTGAACTTGTAGCTTTCAGGATAGAGTTGGCCGTGGTTCCACTTGATCATGTCAAATTCCTTTACCGCAGATTCGTCAAAACGATAGTAAGCGATCTTCTTGCTGTCTGGCGACCAGAAAAATCCATTGATAAAACTGAATTCCTCCTCGTATACCCAGTCGGTTGTTCCGTTGATGATATAGTTGAATTTTCCGTCGTCGGTCACCTGCGTCTCGGACATGTCCTTTAATGTAACATAGAACACATTGTTCGCTCTCACGAATCCCACACGCGACCCATCCGGTGAAAAAGTAGCAATGGATTGACGTCCACCCTTCGAAAGTTTGGTTGTGGTCTTTGTTGCTCTGTCGTGGACATAATACTCCGCCGTAAATGACCAGCGATAGATGCTCTGCTGATCCGTTACCAAAAGTACCTTGTTCTCATCGGCGCTGAACGAATAATCTTCGATTTCAATCTTTGGATTGAGTGTATTGCCATCGACAAGCGTTTCGACAGCCTGGCCGGTAGTGATATCGTATTTGATGACCTTGTTGTCGTCCAGGGCTGAGTAAAACTTTCCGTCTTTCATCCAGTTGATGCCCGTTACGGTGCGCGGCGTGAAAGTGGTTTTTGTCGTAAAGTCCTCCACCGTGATCGATTTCTGAGCGAAGGCCGGCAATTGGAATAGCAATAGCAGGAAGAGCGGAACAATATTCTTCATATAAGTTTAGGATAATGACGGGCGCAATTTTTACATTATTGAACAATAATCAAAAAGTATTTTACGAATGGTGGATTACGATGTCATAATTGTCGGCGGTGGACCCATAGGACTGGCGTGCGGAATTGAAGCCAAAAAAGCAGGATTGCGATACCTGATTCTCGAAAAAGGCTGTCTGGTGAATTCGCTTTACAATTATCCGCTCAACATGACCTTCTTTTCAACGTCAGAGCGGCTTGAGATCGGAGGCGTGCCTTTTATATCACACGGCCCCAAACCAAACCGGTTCGAAGCCCTGGAATACTATCGTCGCGTATGCCAGACGTGGGAGCTGAATGTGAGATTGTATGAAAAAGTGCTGTCCGCTACGAAGATCAATGGATCGCATGAGATCACTACGGGCAGAGGATGCTATACATCAAAGGCAGTTATTCTGGCGTTGGGTTTTTATGATCTTCCCTACCTGCTCAACGTTCCGGGAGAAGACCTGCCAAAGGTGAAACATTATTATGATGAGCCACATCCTTACTATCGACAGAAGGTGGTTGTGGTTGGAGCCGCAAACTCCGCCGTTGACGTCGCGCTCGAAACGTGGCGCAAGGGTGCTGAGGTAACAATGGTCATCCGGGAGTCGGGTATTCGCGACAGCGTTAAATATTGGGTAAAGCCCGATATCGAAAACAGAATAAAGGAAGGATCGATCAAAGCATATTTCAATTCCGGCATCGCCAGGATCACCGAAGATCATGTCGACATTGTAACACCCGAGGGCTCCAGGCAAATTGAAAATGATTTTGTCCTGGCGATGACTGGCTATCAACCGCCGTTCGACTTCATGTCAGCGATGGGAATCCAATTCCATGACGACGCAGATCATACTCCGGTTTACGATGAAAAAACAATGGAGACGAATGTCGCTGATCTTTATCTCGCTGGCGTTGTGTGTGGTGGGTTGAAAACCAATAAATGGTTCATAGAGAACTCGAGAGTTCATGCAGAGCTTATCATGGAAGACCTCCGTAAGAAACAAACTCCCCGAAAGCCATAACCACAGAGATCCTATTTGAATTTTGTTAGGATCGACCTGACCTGAGACAGGTATCCGGCCCCAAAGAGATTTACATGCACGAGAAGGGGATAAAGCTGATAGAGCCCGAGCCGCTCTTCGTACCCCGGAGCCAATGGATAAATTTCATTATACGAGTCCAGGTATTTCATGTCGAAGCCTCCGAACAAAGTCGTCATGGCGAGATCGACCTCACGGTTTCCAAAATATACTGCAGGATCGATCACACAAGGATCGCCAGCATCATTCACCATGATATTCCCGCCCCACAGGTCACCGTGCAGCAACGACGGCTTCTCATCATGGATCAACGCGGGTAACCTGGCATATAAAATATCAAAGTCCTTCTCCACCACAGCCGGCATGAGACCTTTGCTTTTTGCGAGATCAACCTGGAGCTTCAAACGCATTCCCACAAAGAAATCGATCCATGTCTTCTTCTGCTCATTCTTTTGATGAAGGGAGCCTATGTAGTTGTCGTGATCCAGTCCAAACGATGCAGAGGAACACTGATGCAACCTTGCCAGCTGCTCACCGAATGTTTTCCAGTAGTCTCGTTTTCCGGATTTCGATTCTATGCACTCGAGCACCAGAAATTGCAGTGAGCCGGTTTCGCCCTGCATGATGACATGAGGAACATTGACAGACCGGGATGAGGCAAGTAGCTCAAGCCCGCGCGCTTCTTTTTCCATCATTTGAGGAAATGCACCCGCATCGTTCCACTTCAGAAAATATTTTCCGGTCTCCGCGCTGACTATTCCTCCATGGTTGATACATCCGCCGGAAGCCGGAACAAATGCTCTGAGCTTTCCAAGCTTCGCCTCTACTGATTCAACAATGGAAGAGGGAACGTTCATCTCTTGTGGTTTTCAAATACATGCAGCTTCATGCCGCCGTAGAAGTTAATGGTAGGAGCAGCGTTGTAATATCTTCCTCCCAATGCATTCACATCGTTGCCTAAACTGTAGGTCTCGTCAAGAAGATTATCGCCACCTGCATATACTTCAATCCTGTAGTCACGAAGCGGGATGCTATAGGCAACCCTCGCCGCCAGAAGATTGTACGGTCTCGCATATGCCGTATTCTCGTCGTTCAGGGGAATGTGATCAACGTAGTTGAACGACAAGCATATGCGCAGGCGATCATAAAGCATGGCATCGAGACCGGCATAAGCCGTGGACGGGGCAACGCCTGTAAGGTGATTGTCGGACAGGTCATCGTCAACCTTTACGTAATCCTTGAATCGATAATGATTATACGCATACGACGAGGACATCGATAGCTGGCGGAGTGCGCCTGTATTTGACTGTATTATTTTCCAGCTCACCATCGCTTCGACTCCCCGTTGCGCGGTCTCGCCGGCATTTACAAAATATTCGACATCCTCCTCGCGACGCACAATGGTATTTTTTAAACCGAGATCATACGCGCTCACTTCATAGTAATACCGTTTGCCGGGATCACCTTTTATCCCGAGCTCAAAATTATTTCCGAATTCTGCATCGAGTGTTTGACTGAACTCACCTCCCGACGGGTAAAGGTCTGCAAGTGTCGGTGGAGAAAACCCGCGACTGAATGATCCAAAGATCGAATAGTTATTGAATTTCCTGAGCAAGGTAACCCTCGGGGAAAACGCCGGGTCGAATTTTCGCTTATGATCCTCGCTGGCGTTCCGAAACGATATCCTGTAAAAATTTGCACTTATCCCCGCAGTAAATATCCAGTCCTCGAAAATTGCATCGCCCTGAAGGAACATCATGGATGCGAACGCCGTGAGATCATCATCGCTTTGGCCGACGCCTTTATGTCCCTGTAAATTCTGATATTTTTTTATCGGCGAGTCCAGATACTGGAGCTCCACGCCACCGTTGCCGATGAATTGGATCTTGTGCATCTGCTCAGACCAGGTCAGCGTGCTGCGAAGTCCACGGTTATTCTCTTTACGCACTTCGTATTCCCGGATAGATGGATTTTTAAAATCAACCCACGAGCTGTACAACGACGTTACGGCCTGGAACTGGTTCCATGTGGCTTCATGTGTTAACCCGAGATAAGCGGTGTTGTTGTATATGGCGGCCTGCTGATCAACCGCCCCGGGATTGGGTCCCCCGGCAGGGCGGGCTTGCGATGGATCCTTGCGAAACTGGTCCAGCGTTAAGCCCCCGGGCGTCTCGTAAGACAGATCGGTGTAGTAAACATCGGCTGACAATACGTGACTCTTATTTAATCGGAAATTGAAGTTGGAATTAAATGCGTCCCGTGTCAGCGCGCTTTGCTCGCGATACCCATCCGAATTGACATGATTGAAATTGAAGGCACCTGTTACATTTTCATGATGAATGCCGACGTTCGAGCCGTACCGTGTGGTATTGAAACTCCCGTGCTGAGTCGTGAATTCGACGCGGTTGTCGCGAATAGTCCTTGTCTTCAGAAGAACTACCCCTCCTGTTCCAGCTCCGTACAAACTTCCTCCGGGACCTTTGATGATCTCTACGCTCTCGAGCAATGATGGATCGATAAGGTTCAGATAGGTATTGCCGCCCGCATCCGTGAAGGGAAGTCCGTTGAGGTACATCTTCACATTCCGTATTCCGAACGGCGACCGGATCGAGCTGCCCCTGATCGCAAACCGGTAACTGCCGGGAGAGCGCTCTTCCATCCTCACGCCCGGAACAGTGTTTATAGACGGAACGAGGGACGTCGTTTCAAACCGGTCAAGAAGATCACGATCTACTACGCCTATGGATGCTGCAACCTCATTACTCGGACGACCCGAGTTATAAGCCTCGACAACAACCTCATGAAGAAGGGAGTCACGATCGGCTTCCTGAGCCTGTATGGATTGCTGGAAGGAAAATGAAATGAAAGTAAGGAGGAGCGCAATTCTCATGTCGCAATACTACTGAGAAAAGCGCACGCCGGGAAGTCTACACTGCCATTCCGAATACGCCGGTATACATAATGACGATAATGGCTACCGCAATACCGACTACTACCAATATTCTGCGTTTGATGCCCATATCACTTATTTAGACATCAAAACTCGGCCAATAGTTGTAAACGGAAAAAAATTTGGTTTCGAGGTGTCGAAAAATGTGACGGAACCGTCAATTCAAACGTTTGTGTTCTAACCAAAAAGATCCTGAAACACCTCCTGGAGTTTTCCAAAGCTCTTGATCCCGATCTTGCTTTTCTTCACGTCGATGGACTTCTGATTGAATTTGCTGATATAGATCTCTTTGAATCCAAGCTTTTCCGCTTCCGAAATTCTCTGGTCGATCCTATTCACCGCACGAAGCTCGCCTCCAAGGCCGACTTCGGCAGCGAAACAAGCTTTATCGGAGATGGGGATCTCTTCAAAGGAAGAAATAATTGAGATACATATGGCCAGGTCAATGGCCGGGTCCTCCACGCGAATCCCGCCCGCCATGTTGAGGAACACATCCTGCGTGCCCATTCTGAATCCGCATCGCTTTTCCAAGACTGCCAGCAACATGTTCAATCGCTTCTGATCGAATCCCGTGGGCGTGCGTTGTGGTGTGCCGTAACTTGCAGGACTCACCAGCGACTGGATCTCGATCAATAACGGTCTGTTCCCCTCGATGGTCGCACCGATCGTCACACCGCTGAGCTGACCATCTTTCTGGGATATAAGGATTTCAGATGGATTCGAGACCTCACGAAGTCCTGTATTCAACATCTCATAGATACCGATCTCCGACGTTGAACCGAATCGGTTCTTGGTCGTTCGAAGCAGGCGATAAGCCAAATGGCGATCTCCTTCAAATTGCAAAACAGTGTCGACCATGTGCTCCAGTACCTTTGGCCCTGCGAGCATGCCGTCTTTGGTGATATGACCGATCAGAAATACGGGGGTGTTCGTTTCCTTCGCAAACTTCATCAGCTCTGCGGCACACTGCCTTACTTGTCCGATGCTCCCTGCAGCGCTATCGAGCTGGTTCGAATAAAGCGTTTGGATCGAGTCGATGATAACGACCTCCGGTTCAACGGCATCGACCGCCTGAAAAATATTTTTCGTGTTGGTCTCCGTGAGGATATAAAAATTCTCGGATGTCTCTTCGACTCGTTCTGCCCGCATCTTGATCTGCTGCTCACTCTCCTCGCCGGAAACATACAGGACGCGGTGCTTCTTCAATCGCAGACCTACCTGCAGCATCAATGTCGATTTTCCGATACCGGGCTCACCACCGATGAGCACGAGCGAACCGGGAACGATACCTCCTCCAAGTACACGATTGAGCTCCTGATCATTGGCGTCGAAGCGATAATCGTCTGCACGCTCGATCTGCTGTAGTGTCCTGGGTTGATTTTGTTTTGTCCTGGAACCCTCCTGACGCCAGTCGTTCTTGTTGTTATTGTCGGCTTTGGTGACGAGCTCCTCGGCAAACGTATTCCACGCGTTACATGACGGACATTTTCCGAGCCATTTGGGCGACTCGTATCCGCACGACTGACAAAAGAAAACTGCTTTGGATTTCGCCATCTCTATTTGATCGGTGCATTGACTTCCTTAGCCATCACGTTGTAAACCATTTTATCCGCCAGGGACGGGAGCCACTTGTTCAGGAAAACCGCCAGCTTACCCTGAGTCGTCAACACCAATGTACGTTTACGATTTACCGTAGCGTTATAAATATGCTGCGCACATTCCTCTGCGGTCATCATTTTTTCTTCCTGACGTGGTGACTCGCCCTGGGATGTGCCGTCTTTCGTCAATGACCGTTTCCTGATGTTCGAAGCCGTAAATCCCGGACATGCCGTGAGTACGTGAACGCCAGTCTTCAACAACTCCGTCCTGAGCACTTCAAGAAAACCATTCAGGGCGAACTTGGATGCTGAGTAACCTGTGCGGCCCGGCAAACCGCGGAAGCCGGCGATGGAAGAGATGCCTACGATCGATCCTTTATTCTTTTTGATCTCGGGAAGGCAATATTTCGTTGCATATAGGACACCATAGAAATTGATGTCCATTACTTTTTTAACCACGTCAAGGTCTACCTCTTCGAAAAGGGCGCGCATTGAAATACCGGCGTTGTTGATCAGCACATCTATAGTGCCATAAAGACGGATGGCTTCTTGAGCCATTTTTTTGTTGTCCGCCTCATTGCTCACATCGGCACGGAAGCCTGCCACGACGATGCCCTGACTTCTTAATTCGTCTACGGTCTTGTTCAGCTCGTCCACATTCCTGCCGGTGATCAGCAGCTTTGATCCCTTGAAACCAAACTCTACCGCCATCGCCTTTCCGATGCCGGATGTACCACCCGTGATAATGACTACTTTATCCTTCATGGGCCAAAAATAGCAATACTTGCTTAACTTGCGCGACTGTCAACCTTGATCGTTACAAATGTCTTTCTCAGCGTACCTCTGCGCCATTGCGTCTCCGCCGTTGGTGCATTTATAATTCAGAGGTCATAGCGAATTCAGAAACGCCGGGACGCTGGGGAACGCAAAGTGTATCGACCACCAAACCTGACAAAACTTAAGCTGACGTTAGATGTTTATTCTTCGCCTGTTCTCGAAGCTCCCCTTTTGGATCCTGTATCTCATCTCTGATTTCTTTTTTGTGGTCACGTATTACCTGGTGCGCTACAGGAGAAAACTTGTCATGAAGAATCTCAGAAACTCTTTTCCGGAGAAAACCGCTGGTGAACTCAGAAAAATTGAAAGGCAATTCTATCGCAACCTGTGCGACTATGCTGTAGAGATGCTCAAGCTGCTCACCATCAGAAAAGAAGATCTTGAAAAACGAATGCGGTTCGAAAAACCGGAAGTCGTTCAGACATTCGCAAAGAATAATCAGTCCATTCTTTTTTTTGCCTCCCATCAATTCAACTGGGAGTGGCTCCTCGTGTCGGCAAGTATTTCTTTTCCATTCCAGATCGACTTCGTATACCAGGCTGTACAAAACAAATTCTTCGAAAAATTCTCGCTCCTATCCCGCTCACGTTTTGGTGCATACCCGATCATCAGGCAGGACGTGGCCCGTGAGCTTGCCAAACGCAAAGATATCCTGCGTGGTGTCGCGACTGTCGCCGATCAATATCCTGGCTACAAGAAAGACAAAAAATACGCTACTACATTCCTCAATCAGGAAACGGTCTTTTTCCTGGGAACGAACGCCATGGCGATCCTTTCACAATATCCGGTGCTGTATTATTCTATAAGAAAGGTCAAGCGGGGATATTATGTCGGAACACCTCATGTTATTGGATTGCCGCCCTACGAGAAGACCAGCACGGATGTTATTGAAAACTACGTCCGCGAAGTCGAGAAGCTCGTCCAGGAGGAGCCGGCAGGATGGCTATGGTCGCACAACCGCTGGAAAAAACGCCACATTGAAAGGTCGGAGATCGTAGTAAGGAAAAGTTAGGCGAGCATCTGCTCGATATCTTCTTTTGTGAGCTGCTTCATAAAGCTCTCTTCTGTCGTAATAAGCTCGTTGGTCAGCTTCAGCTTTCGCTGCTGCAGGGTGAGGATCTTCTCTTCGACCGTATTTCTTGTAATGAACTTATAGGTGAATACCTTTTTCTTCTGGCCGATCCTGTGCGCACGATCGACGGCCTGGGCTTCAACAGCCGGGTTCCACCATGGATCCAGGATGAACACATAGTCCGCTTCCGTAAGATTCAAACCAAGACCTCCGGCCTTGATGGAAATAAGGAATATCTTCAGATTGGTGTCCTTGTTGAATCGTTCAACCTGCTCCTTCCGGTCCATACTTGAGCCATCGAGGTAGGCGAAGTCGATCTTGTTAGCTTTGAGATATTGCTTGATGAGATCGAGATGCTTTACAAACTGACTGAACACAAGGATCTTGTGCCCATCGCCCATCGCGCCCTGAAGCATGTGCGTGATATCCTCCAGCTTCCCCGAGTCGCCATTGTAACCCTGCTCCACCATTCTCGGGTGATTGGCCAGCTGGCGAAGTTTGGTGAGACCTTCCAGTATCATGAACCTGCTGTTGCCGAGACCCTCCTGTTCGATCAGCTTGAAGATTTTCTCGCGGTACTGCGCCTTTACTTCTTCGTAGCGTTTCTCCTGCTCCGGAGTCATTACGGAATACTGGATGTTCTCCACTTTTTCCGGCAGCTCGGTGGCAACCTGCGATTTATGTCTGCGAAGGATAAACGGTTTGATGACCGCACCGAGCTTTTTCGAACGACTCTCGTCGGCTTTTTTCTCGATCGGATTCTGGAACTCGTTTCTGAAGTAGGTCTGTGTTCCCAGGATTCCCGGATTGATGAACGACATTTGAGACCAGAGGTCAAGCGTTGTGTTCTCGATCGGTGTGCCCGTCAGCACTAGCTTATGTCTCGACTTCAATTCTCTCACGGCTTTTGCAATATTCGACGTCGGGTTTTTGATCACCTGCGATTCGTCGAGGATGATGTAGTTGAAGTAAAACTTCTGAAGTAACTCGACATCCAGGCGTGTGATGCCATAAGACGTCAGAATAAGGTCGTAATTCTCAAACCTGCTGATGTCCTTATTACGAAGTGTCCCGGTATAATTCAGGGTCTTTAGCCCAGGAGTAAATTTATTTGCTTCACGCTCCCAGTTGTAGATCAGGGAGGTGGGCATGACCAGCAGCGATGTTCCGGCGCCGGCCTCCTTTTCCGCCTGCAACAATGTTAATGTCTGCACGGTCTTACCGAGACCCATGTCATCGGCCAGACAGCCACCGAGCTTGTATTCGTTGAGAAAACGAAGCCAGTTGTAGCCGGCCCGCTGATAGGGACGAAGCTCTCCGTTGAAGCCGGCAGGAACCGGATAATTCTTTATGCCGCCGAACGAGCTCAGCGACCTTAGCTTCTCGCTCAGGTGAACCTTGGCAAGGTTGCCTTCTTCAAGCTCCTTCACAAGATTGAGATGATGCTTGCGCAGAACCGGGCGTTCATTTGCTCCATCCGTCTCGCTAAGCGCGAAGAGGTCTGCATATTTCGTGAGCCATACTTCCGGTATGATCGCTATTTCACCGTTTGGCAATTTAAACTCAACCTTCTTTCGAAGGATCAATCTTCTCAGTTCCTTGAACGGGATCTCGAACTCGCCAAAACGGATCTTCGCGTGGATGTCGAACCAGTCTATATTTTCCTTGACCTCAACTTCAATGACTGCCTTCCCTACAAAGTACTTTTTGTCCCTGCTATCCGGCTGACTTACTTCAAAACCAAAGTTCAGCAGGTTCACGCGGTTTTCGTTCAACCACGAAAAAGCTTCAGCCTTGGGAATCGCCACACGGAATCCTTTCATCGGCAAACCAAGTTTCTGAAGTGTATGCAGGAAGTTTTTCTCGGTGTCCGTCTTTCTCGTTACCCTGTGAAAAATGTAATTCTCCTCTTGTCTTTCAACGGTTACACTCACCGGACCGATATTGTCACCCCTGAAACGGTGCTTTCCATATTTGAATGACAGGTCGAAAACGATTTTGCCTGATTCATCACTCGTATCCTCAGGCGGTGCTCCATTGTCGAACAAAGAAGGAGCCGTAGCAGCTGTTTGCGCCGTGTGCAGCTCCGACAAAGTGAGAACCGGGTGCGGATCGTATGTACTCTTGTTGATCTCGAATCCATTCGCCTCCACCTCATCGAACGAAGCGATCAGGGGAGCAACGAATTTATTATAGTATGTCTCTTCTACATTCTTTGGAATGACAACGTAAGGCTTGCTGAGGAAAGGAATAAGTTTTTTCCCGTCTACAAACTTTTCAAACCCGTAGAGCTTTCCATTGAACACCATCCATGCCGGCTGCTTGCAGACAAGATATGCCGATGGATCCGGAAGATCGAGCTTCTTGCCCTGATAATAAATTGTAGGATAATAGTTCGTCTGATCGTTCGTGCGCTTGAAGTGAAATTGGATCGAAGCCTTTTTTTCGAGCACTTCAATTCTCCGCCATGTCGGTTCGCCATCGTTTCCCATCTCGAATAGCATTTTGCCTTTCAGCTTGTCGAGCACCTTTGCACGGCGCTTTTCCATATAATCTTCGATCTGCTCCTGGACGAGCTCGTTGCCCCTGGACTTATCGTAGGTCTTCGTCAGAAACTCTTCCGGCTTGATGACCTTGGGTGAGAATTTTTTTACGATCGCATCCTGCTGCATGGAGTCCATGATCTCGATCAGCTCATAATCACGATCATCGAGACCCTTGCTGAACTCCCTTGCATTTTTTGAAGATATATT
>CBHTUB010000025.1:0-24535 GCA_966095595.1 uncultured Chryseosolibacter sp.
TCAAGTCATACACCGCATTGACCCCCTCCCAGGTTCGATCACCCGGTAAATCTTGATCAATTCGCGCATCAGGTTTATCACTTTTCACGGCCACGATCCGGTGTTTGGTCGGCAGGCATGTATTGAGACGGGATCTTTAATTGATCTGACTCCCGATCCCATGAAATAGAATTTATCTTCCAAAGGCCATTGACCTTGATCAATTGAATCAAATTAATTCCAGTGCGGAATGCCTCCTTTCCATTAGTCATGAGGGAACGGATTTGATAGGTACTAAGTCGCTGTGCAACTTTTCCAAAGAGGTCTGTTTTTTCATAGATCTCTTTCTCTTCGATTTCATTAATTCCCAGCCTGGTAATCTTACCCCGAACACTGGCAATGTATTCATCGATCGTCCATACTTGCGGAACGTCTCCAAAATTGGCAACCAGCCTGGAGTCGGCAAAGAAAAGCTCCTTAAGGTCTTCGGCATTTTTCCACTCCCCGTTTTTAAAGGATACGATCGTGTAAAACTGATCCACTACCTTTCCGATCTCATCGCGATCCAATTCGTTTATCTGTGCGAAAGTCGAATGGGCCAGAACGACCAGCACGCATTGCAAAATCCTGATTTTTATTCCCATAGGTTGACATAGGTTTTGACCAAACGGTTATTAAGTTATGAAGGATTTTCGTAGCGCCGAAATCCTGGGAAAAGAGAAGCAGTACTGATGGGGTTGTACCTGAGTGATCACGCGGCAGTTAACACGATCGGTACGGCTACAGATGTGAACTACGGCATAAAAAAAAAGCGCTTGCCACGTTAGCAGCAAGCGCCATCTCCTATTTGGGTTCAAATCAACGTTCCGTTTTTAATCTAAGGCGTGACCCCACAGGCCGGCACCTTTATATCAAATGAGATCGGGCCTTCTGAAGAGCATTTAAGATGCGTGACCTCGCAATGGACGGTGAAATCGCCTGTGGCATTTTTCACGAGACACGTTACTTTATCAGGCTGTGGCTCGAGGTCTGCACTTCCGGAAGCCACAGACCACACGCAGTCATCTATGAACGCCGGAGACACTGTTGGTAGCCATGGTGCATAGACTAACTGGAGCTTTCCTGAGCCGGTCATTGTAACAGGATCCATGCATACATCGCTGATGATATCTATATTCTTGGCAAAAGAGACAATGACGCTTGTTGACGCCAGGACCTCGCCGCCGGGACATTCTTCAGTACCCAAAGTGACCAATTCGATCGTACCATATCCATTGTCTTTGGTCCCGATTATAGTGAGTGGATTATAATGAGCATCTCCATCAATCGCGATGTCGCCGGAAACAACCCATTCTACACCTTGCAACGAACCGATGAAGGTCCATCCTGGTGCTGTAGCGGTATAAATGGGGCCGGTGAGACAGGGTTGAATTACTTCATCTCCTTCTATATGCAGCGTGATGTTGTGTTCTGTAAGATCGATGACATGGTCATCAACACCGATGGTCGTATTAACGGCACAGGGTTGGTCGCCGGAGATCTCGCAACCTGAGAGGCCGAAGACGCCGATCAAGGTTAAAATGGTTGCTGCAATTGTGAGTAGCGTTATGATTTTTTTCATATTCGGGTTGTTTTTCACGACAAGTTAACAGCGGGCATCTCCGGATTCTTATCGAATGAGTGAACGGGGGAAATGATTTAGTGAAATGCGTTTGGATTGAGGGTGAAAACAAACCTCCTGGAATTCACTCTCCCGGGCAGCGTTTGGCACGACGTTCCAGGTTCAAACATTTGTTCCAAAAATCCATAGGTGCTTTTTTTGTGGCCATGTTAACGATTTGTAACGCGCCCACCGTGCAGAAAAACTGCGATTCATGCTGATATTTAAGTGGTCAAGAACCATCACATCATAACTAATTCCTACTCTATGAAAAACCCTTCAACAACTGCTGATCAGTTTTGTGATCGTATTATCCATCGGAAGTATTTGAGCGTGCCCGGAAAAAGCATTGCCAAAACCACGTCTATAAAAGGAATATCCATCAAACTCCCGTTCGTGCTTTTTTGCCTTGCGATGGTCACGGTCACGCAAAGCTTTTCTCAGAAAAACAATAATGTCCAGCCCGGTCCTTTCTTTTTAAGGATGGATGCTGCAAAAGAAAGACATGCGCCGGATCAGGCCGAAACGCTTGTCAGGGAAACACTCGGGCTCTCTGCCCATGACGAGCTTAGGCTTATCGGGTCGGAGACTGACAGGAACGGAAATGTTCATCAGCGATATCAACATTACTATAAGGGAGTTAAAGTCGAGTATGGAATAATTATCGTTCATACGCGCAACGGTGTTGTTTCATCCGTTAGTGGTGAATTCTATCCAACAAACGGAATTAAAGCCGAGGCTAAGCTGTCGAAACAGGCCGCCCTCGACATTGCCAAAAAACATATCGGTGCAAAAAAATACATGTGGGAATCGGCCGAACAGGAGGCGTTGCTGAAAAAATTAACGAAGGACAAACAGGCTACCTACTACCCTGCCGGCGAACTTGTCGTGATCAAAAACCGCGTTGCGTGGAGATTCAATATTTATGCATCAGAGCCCGAGAGCAACGATATTGTTTATATTGATGGCAACGACAGCGCGTTGCTCGAAAAACAATCGCTGATATGCGAGGATCAGGGAACTGCCAACACGCGGTACAGTGGCAGCCAGAATATCAACACATACTACGACGCAGGAACTTCCCAATATAAACTGGCCGATTACTCGAGGGGACAAGGCATAGAAGTATTTAACCTCAATAACACTACGCTCCCCTCTACCACCATAACTGAATTCACGAACAGCACCAACAACTGGGATTGGACTGTCGACGATGACGCAGCGGTGGATGCATTCTGGGGCACCGAAATGGTCTATGATTATTGGAAGAATGTTCATGGACGCAACAGCTACAACAATAGCGGCGCAAAAATAAATGTGTGGGTTCACTATTCCGTTACCAACACTGCTTCCTGGGATGGCGTGAGACTAAGGCTTGGCGATGGCCAATCCGGCGCCAAAGCCACCCTCGACATTGTAGCGCATGAGCTCGGGCATGCGGTGAAAGACTTTACGGCACAACTGGGAAAGTATTATGAGCCGGGAGCTCTGAACGAAGGCTTTAGCGACATCTGGGCTGCCTGTACTGAAAATTATATCAATGACTCGCTGGGGTTAAGCAAAGACATCTGGCTGTTTGAAGAAGAACTTTATCCCGCAGGAAGTGGACTCGCGCTGCGATCATTGGTCAATCCAAAACAATTCAATCATCCGGATACCTACCTGGGCCAATACTGGATCGATATAAATGACAATTTCCCGATCGGTGCCATTCCCGATAACGGTGGCATTCATACCAATTGTACGGTCCTTGGTCATTGGTTTTATATTCTATCGGAAGGCAAGCAGGGTACAAATGACACAGGCTTCAACTACAACGTCGCGGGTATAACGATCGACAATGCCGAACAGCTCGTATACCAGGCTGAACGTTTTTATGTCACGTCAAACTCCGGCTACTATCACACAAGGTATGCAACGATCCTCGCTGCCGAAGACGTCTTCGGCGTTAACTCGGCTGAAGCTCAGGCAGTAAAAGATTCGTGGGATGCCGTGGGTGTGTACGATATTCTGGCAAATGCGCCGACCTATTGCACACCATCGGTTTCCCCATCAGGCTCCTGGCTCACCAATGTTAAAGTCACTACGCTGCTTGGTGAGAATAAGCTTTACCAGCATGACAACGCCAGTCTTGGATACACCAATTACATATACCAGGGATTCGTAGCCAACGTACATGCCAATCAGCAATATATTTTTGACATCAGGGGAAAAGCGTTATCCAATAATTACTTTAAGGTTTGGATAGACTACAACAAGGATGGTGTTTTCCAGGAGCCGGGAGAGCTGGTCGTCAACGCCGGACCACTGGGCAATTTCACAGACACGGTACAAATCGATCCGCTGGCACCGCTCGGCTTTACCCGCATGCGTGTTGCCATCAAATCTGGCTCATCACCTGACTCGCCTTGTAGTGTAACAGGGTTGGATGAAGTTGAGGATTATGGATTGAACATTCAGCCGCCATGCGCACCTGTTTCGTCCGTACAGGTAGCCCAGCTCACCTCGAATTCAGCTTCCCTCACCATTTCAGGTAGCGGCTCCGACTATCAAATCAAATTAGGCGAAACGAATGGCGACCCCAATGACCAACTTCAATGGCCAACAATTCAGGTCAACAGTAGCAACCCGACGATCAGCTTGTCGCCGTTCAAAGCCTATCTTATCAAAGTGAGGGCCGTCTGTTCAGCCAATTCGTTTTCAGACTGGTCGTTATTACAAATACTGGATACCGTGAATTATTGTCTTCCCAACTTACCTCAGGGGCAACCGACCTATTCTTCAGCATGGATGACACCTGCCAACGGAAGGGCAATCAACCTTTACGGTTATCAGGATTTTACGAAGTCGGGCAACATAACCTACGTGACTGCCGGCAATCCTATGAGTTGTCCGATTTATGGTGCGGGCCAGGGTACTTCCAATCCCTACTACTATCATGTTTGGATCGACTTCAATAACGACGGTGATTTTCTAGCTGGAGAGTTAATGTATCAATCCCCGCCATCTATTGCAACGTTTCAGAATCCTCTTCAGGTATCCTTTGCAGTGCCTTCCAACGCCGCAGGTGGTTATCACAGAATGCGAATCCTCATGCTCGATCATGCGACCACCTATGGTTGTGAAAACTATCTGAATGGCGAGACCGAAGATTATGAAATATTCGTCTATCCCGGATGCCAGGCTCCCCAGAATGTATCAGTCTCCAATATTGCTGCCACGTCAGCCACGGTGAGCTGGACGGATCCAAATGGAGTCGGCAACTATGACGTTCAGTATGCGGAATCAGGTACAGCGAACTGGACAAGTATTCCTGTCAACGGTCAAACCTTCACGTCGCTACCGGGATTAGCTTCCGGAACAATGTACGTGGTCAAAGTAAAACGAGTCTGCCCTCCTTCCAACTCCTCACCGTGGACGAGTGATGTCTCGTTTACAACGGTCTGTCCCATTCCTCTGAATTTATCTTTGAGCAACATAACTTCAACTACAACGCTGGTGAGTTGGACAGATCCGAATGGAATCGGCAACTATGAAGTTCAGTATACCGAGTCAGGTGCAGCGAACTGGACGAGCGTGCCTGTAAACGCTCAGATGTCCACATTGATATCAGGATTAACGTCAGGGACAATGTACGTGGTCAAGGTAAAACGCATCTGTTCTCCTTCCAGCGCTTCGTCGTGGACCACCGATGTTTCGTTTACAACGGTGTGTCCCATTCCGCAAAACCTGTCTGTTAGCAACATCACTTTGACCACAGCGCTGGTAAGCTGGACAGATCCGAATGGACCGGGGAATTATGAAGTTCAGTATGCGGAGTCAGTGTCAGAAAACTGGACGAGCATTCCCGTAAACGGTCAAACTTCTGCACCGCTGTCGGGATTGACGCCCGGCACGACGTATGTGGTGAAAGTAAAACGGATCTGTTCTCCTGCGACCACTTCGGCATGGACGAGTGATGTATGGTTTACAACCCTGTGTCCGGTTCCTCAAAATCTATCTTTCAGCAACATCACTTCTACTACGGCGCTTGTAAGCTGGACGGATCCGTTTGGCACCGGTAACTATGAAGTTCAGTATTCGATAGCGGGTTCAGCAAACTGGGCAACTATTTCTGTGAATGCTCAGACCTCTACGCCACTCTCGGGCCTGGTTCCGGGAACAACCTATGCCGTTAAGGTAAAACGAGTTTGCTCTGCTGCGAGCAGTTCAGCGTGGGTATCTTATACCCGTTTGTCCTGCTCCCACAACTGTCTCGATTGGAAACATTACTTCGACGTCGGCAACGATAGGCTGGAACGACGCCGCTGGCACCGGAGATTATAGAATTGCCTATCGCGTGTACGGTACAGTTCCATGGCAATATGTTTTGGTGAATGGCTCGACCTCCGGACCGTTAAACGGGCTCACACAGGCCACGACTTACGAAGTTATGGTATCGCGTGTTTGTCCGGCGTATTCTTCCAACTGGACATCCGTTAATACCTTCACAACGTTGTGTCCCGCTCCTTCCAATCTTCTTTTAACCAAGTTAACGGCTTACCAGGCAACGCTTACATGGACAGGTGCGGCCGGCGTAACAACGTATCGGGTTTGGTATCACATCGCAGGCGGAGCATGGACCAATTTTCAAACCAACACCACACAAACAACCCTGTGGGTCCAGAGCGGAAGCATGTATGAGGTTTATGTACAAAGCGTATGCGGAACACAAAGCTCGGCTTACGCGAATATGGTGTCGTTCACTGTTCCTGCCTATTGCGCGAGCAAGGGAAACAGCACGCAGTACGAATGGATCGACTATGTAGCATTAGGCACGCTCCAGAATTCGACCGGAAGCAATGGCGGATATGGCAATTATACAAACTTGAATGCACCGGAGATCAGCCAGGGGCAGAGCTACACGATCAACTTAAGCGCTGGCGGAAGTGCCTTTTTCAGAAACAAGTATTGGAGGGTGTGGATAGACTTTAATCAGGATGGTGATTTTAATGACGCCGGTGAGCAGGTAGCTTCCACGAACAGCACCTCGTACGGTACTTTAAGTGCATCTATCCTCGTTCCTGGCGGTGGTCCATTGGGGTATACCCGGATGAGGGTGTCCATGAAATATGGCGCTTATGCAAGTACTTGTGAAACATTTTCGAATGGCGAAGTGGAGGATTATCTGGTGAACATTGCTGATCCCAACGGCGGCGTCATCGGTCGCGGGAGAACTACCACCGAAGCTACGGCCGCAGTTGATGGTACTCCTGCAAGCGAGATTGAAATATATCCTAACCCCGTCAGGAATGTATTGAACATCTCTGGCGCTGATGCAACCAGTTTGATACAAATAAAAAATGCACTGGGGCAGGAATTATACAAGGGTGCGCTGCGAGAGCAACTCGATGTCGAATCATGGTCGGCTGGAGTTTATCTTCTTCAGATCAGAAGTGGTAAGGAAGTCCGGTTGATCAGGTTTATCAAGGAGTAACCCTCTCTGACCCGGACGTTTAGATCACGACCGTCCTTCCTGAATCAGGAGGACGGTCACTACCCTGATCAACTTCGAAAGTCCTTAACATCCGGAGTTTGTCACCACGGCATACAACGTATTACCGGAAACATAGATCTTAAACACTTTTGCGTCAGTCGTGTTAACATCCGGGTGTACATTCGTCCATGTTTTCCCCATGTCGGATGACCGGAGTATACCGTCCGGGTGACCGCATATCAAATACTTACCCATTTGTGTGATCGATGCCATGGTCAACGATGGGCGAAGTCCTGCATCAATGGTTTCCCAACTCTTTCCACCATCCAGTGAAATGGCTACCCTCCTGGATATCGCACTGCCGCTATAATATATTGCTGCGAATCCGCCATCGATGTGCTCCACGTCGATACCCACTCCGCCCTTGCTGACAACCAACTCCCAGTGTTCACCATTGTCTGCCGAGCGAATGATTCCCTTTTGGCTTGTCGCGACGATAACGCCTTCTGACGCCACAAGGTCTCTGATCAAGCCTTCATGATGTACATTCCTCCAGCTTTGTCCGCCGTCGGTGGATTTGTAAAGGCCGTCTTTCGCGCCGAGGAATATTGTTCCGTCGGATGTTTCAAAAATAGTCCGCACGGACTCCCTTTCGAAGTTTGCGTATGCCGGCAACCAGGATCCTGCAGAAGGTGTCTTTTGATAGATCTGTCCTTCATTGTTGTAGGCGATGACTCCCGAGCGACCGAAAGTGATCGACGTGCACCGCGGGTCAAGAACATTTTCCTTTTCCCAGACAGGCGTTTCAAGATCAGTCTTGCTTCGAAACATTTCATTTTTAACGCGGAGATAGAGATCTGACGCTCCCGCAAAGAATCCTTCCGGCTGTGCATTTTCAGGCAGGCTCTGGCTGATGTCCTGCCACGTGTCTCCCCCATCCCTTGACTGCAGAATGAGGTTGGTTGTTTCGGGTTCAACACCGGCGGATCTTACGATCTTTTTCGGGGACGACGGCCGATCCTCCATAACAGGAGCACCGGCAAGGAAGGTTAACATACAATACACTAAAGTTACCTGGAGCAAATTCATAATGAATTGGATTTAATGAAACGATACATCGAAAATGCAGACATCTTCGATCTATACGCTCATTGCATTTGTAAAATGAGTGTAAACGGTTTGTAAAAAGATAAAATTCGATGCTCGCCGTTCAGAACAACCCGGGCGTCAGGCCGGACACACAGCACTTGCGTATTGGAAAGATGATTTTCTAACGGCAGTCTCAATTTTTCGTTGCCCGCTGTTGTGCGAACAACCAGGCCACTCCATTGGACAGCAGTTTCTGGAAGCCGGGATTACGTTGCGAGAAATCGCCATGTCCCAGCGTAAGGCAAAGGACATTTCCCTTTTTCCACTTACGGGTCCACATGATCGGGTGAAATTCAGCCCTGGCGATCACCTCGATGTCGCTGGTGGAGAATTGCGCGAGGTATAACTCATCGAGTATCTTGAAATCATCGACATCCTTCACGATGGGATGTTTTTTCTTTTTATCCTCTGCCGCCCAACCATACCAGGCGTCATACGTGTTCACAATAAAAGTCTTGGCGTCGTCGTGGTTGATAAAGCGCGCGCCCATCATTTCCAGATATTTTTCGGATGTCAGGAATGACACGAGTCCGGCATGGATCGAAAAATACGATTTTCCCTCCTCTATGAATTTAAAGAATGCATTATACTGCTCCGCTGTCGGTTCCATAAACAGGGAGTTGTTCATGATCACATCGAATCCCTTCAGAGTTTTCTCATTCAGCATCGTAAGGTCCGTTGTCACGGTGAGTGTGGCTACCTCTTTCAATGCTTCAGCCAGGATGTCGTTATAGTGTGCGTGGCTCCAGTCGGAGTATGGATGCCCCGGCCCCTGAATGCCAACTCCTGTTATTAAAAGAACCTTTGCTTTTTCAGTCTGTGCTATCGCACCAGTGAAACAGAACATTAGAACGATGATCCTTGTTACTTTCATGATGTGTGATGAAGTCGCAAAACTAGTAACAGTGGGGCACTGTGTTATTGTAGAATTCCGACAAGGGATTGAAATGACGGCCAACATCGATCTTCGCCACACGAAACGCCGGCACGAAGCGACAAACCGCCCGGCTACACGGTTTTGTCACGACGTAATTTCCACGAGGTAGCTGGTACTGCCTGTTTGGTTCACAGGATGCTTCATGAGCTTCCGGTGAAGTGCGGAGGGACTATGGCCTGAAAACCTCCGGACTTCCCTGCTGAAATGTGGCTGATCATAGTATCCCATATTGTGAAACACCTCGGTAAGGCGGGGCTCTGGTGTAAGCCGGAGGTGTCGCAACGTTCTTTGGAATCTGGCCACACCAAGAAAGTGTCGTGGACTTACACCTATGACGTTGAGGAATCTGCGTTCAAGTGTCCGCTCCGAAACATTTGTCATTGCCAGGAGCTCACTCACCCTCGGCACCTGATCGCTGGCGCGAATCGCGTCAAGGCACGTCAGGAT
The DNA here is from genome assembly GCA_966095595.1 of uncultured Chryseosolibacter sp. GTDB lineage: Bacteria > Bacteroidota > Bacteroidia > Cytophagales > Cyclobacteriaceae > Chryseosolibacter. Next base: position 9,649 of record CBHTUB010000025.1, read on the forward strand.
CAACGGGTCCATCTGCCGACTCGAACATAGAGACAACAGGAACTCGCTCAGTAAGAAAATCCTCGCCTCCAGTGACGTGCATTCGATCAATCGCTCGGTAATATTTGTCGTGTACACATCACCCAACGGGATCTCCTGGTCGAGGAATGAATATGCATCGAAACCGAAAAGTTTTGGCAACGCTCCGGTGTGAAACTGTACACCCATAGCCGCCATAGATGCGACGGGCGTATAGACCCTCGGTCTTGTGCTTTGGCCTTCTACTGTCGCCCGGAATAACGGGTTGGAACGGTCAAGCACGAAGGTCATGCCCGTGGAGTCGTTCACAAATGTGCTGACCACAAGCTTATCGCCATTGGTCACGTGAGTCTCAAAAGACCAGAAACACTTGACAACATGTGCGAGTGCGGGTGGTGGTGGTATGATGACGTGCTGCATATCAGGAGACGGTTATCAGTACAAATACTCAAGGTCAGGATTCTACCAATTCACTCTTACCTTGCGTGGCCCGGACTCGAATGCCGAACTTTAACTGATAGCCACGCGGTGTCATGGTGGTATGTCGTTTGAATATATTGCGGAAGAATGCAAGGTCGCCATAGCCGCACGCATAAGCGACCTGTTCAATAGCATGGTTTCCTGCCTCCAGCATTTTCTTCGCCGCTTCCATCCGCACCCGTTGCAGGTATTCGACGGGTGTGTTGTTCGTAGCCTTGTAAAATCTTCGAACAAAATTCCGGCGACTCATCGAACATGCTGCGGCAAGATCATCGACGGTAAGCGGGCTTCGATAATTATTTTCGATATAGTGCTGGGCTTTCAGGATCTGGCTGTCGCCATGCGCATGTTGTAGTTGAAAGATTGAGAATGGCGTCTGCACGGTGTTGTGAACGTTGATGACGAGGATCTTTGCCACAAGGATACTTTTCTCACGGCTGAAGAATTTTTCGATCAGGTAAAGCATCAATGTGGTGAAAGTGAACGCGCCACCGCAGCTGCAAAGCGAGCCCTGGTCCACGATAACCGATTCCGGCGCCAGCTCGACCTCGGGGAAACGGGCGCGGAACTTTTCGGTCCACACGAGATTTGTCGTGACTTGTTTTCCCGTCAGCAACCCTGTAGCGGCCAGCAGGAACGCCCCGATGCAGATACTGGCAAGTACCGCACCACGGGCGTGATGATCGCGGAGCCACGCGACGGCCTCAAGGTCTGCTGTAAGTACTTCATCGATCCTGCTTGCGCGCATAGCCGGTACGATGATGAGGTCATACATGGTTGTATCTTCAACTTTCGTGAACACCGCGTCGTCGAATGGCCGCGCAACCGCTCCGCTTTTCCGGACCTCGACAATGTCGATATCGAGATTGACCTTACCGAAGCGCTTGAGGCAAAACCAGATCTCGCCCGGTCCTTCCACGCTGGCGGGTACCGCATGCTCGTAATTCAGGATTGCAATGCGCATGTCAATTTTCGATTTGTATGTTTCCGACACGGCATAATCGCCGGCGATGATTGTCATATTCACGCATGACGTTGAAGTGCGTGTAAAGGTTACTTTTGGCGAAACAGAAATTTATTTTTATGCAAAGCATCAACAATTCGGATTATCAAAACTCGATGTACGTCCCGGCTACTATCGCTGACGTCTATGTCGCGATCACGCAACGGATCCCTGAATGGTGGTCACAAAACTTCGAAGGGGCAGCTCTGAAAAAAGGAGATGAATTCACGGTCCGGTTCGGAGCGACATTCAAGACCATGCGCATTACGGAGAGCACGCCGAACCAGCGTGTCGAGTGGACGTGCATCGATCAGCACATCGAAGCGCCCCCGGGACTTACGCCGATCAAAAATACCACAGAATGGGTGGGAACCCGGATCGTATGGACATTGGATCAACGTTCCGACGGAACAACGATACGCCATCGACACATCGGATTGACTCCGGATGTCGAGTGCTGGTCGATTTGCGAGACTGGCTGGGACCAAACGTTAAAAAGTCTTCACGCGCTTCTCGTGACCGGTGAAGGCAGGCCTTTCCAACAGCTGGATGAGGAGCACCTCACGAGGGCAAGAGCGCAACAGACCAAAGGATCGGTGATCTAACTACGCGTATTGCTGCGGACAGGTTCAAGAGCCAGCAGGTCCGCATTTTCATTTTGTCGGATAGCTACAATCATTTTCAATTGATTGGCCATAGCTTGAACGGTGAAAAATGAATGGTCACGGTGAAAAATGAATGGTCATGAAGCGGAGGAATTTTGAACTGAGTTGTTACGCACTTGTGGTAGTGGTGGCGATTACATCGTGCACATTGTTGGACACGGAGTCGCCAGGCAACCTTGTCCCACCGACGGCGGACGAAGACCCTGCACTACCTCAACTTGAAATTGAAGTAGCCGGCCGCAAAAGAAAAATACATCTTCAGACATTTGGGAGCCCGTCGAATCCGCCTGTCTTCATATTGCACGGCGGGCCAGGTGCTGACTTCCGATTATTACTTCCACTGAAGGCGCTGGCAGACACGCACTACATCGTGATGTGGGATTCACGCGGTGCGGGGTTGTCCGAACGCATTCCGCGGGGGGAGCTCACCCTTGAATCGTTCCAGGAAGAAATTCTTCGTGTTAAACAAGCCATATGCCCTGCAGAAAAGATCACACTGCTGGGCCATTCGTTTGGAGCGACGATGCTGGCGCGCTTTACTGCCACGCATCCCGAACTGGTTGAACAACTGATCATGGTCGAGCCCGGCAAACTCGACAACGCACAACCCCAGGACCCGAACGGAGGTGCAGTCAGCTTTACTGACGGCCAGAATTTCTTCTGGCAAAACGAGATACTCAGCTCAAGCGATCACGCCGTCGCGGATTACAAAGCGGTAGATCTTCTGCCAAGATCCGGACGAAACTGGACATGTGACGACAGCATTATTCGCGACTACCCATTCTGGAGGTTCGGAACCTATCACTATCACATTGTGATGAAAAGTATGAGAAAGCTCTCACGAAGACACAACTGGGCTGACGGCATTGAAAAATTTCAAGGTCGCATAACAATCATCGCCGGCACGTGCGGTGCATTGTCAGAAGCATTTCAACGTCAGGCAAATTTGCAAGCGGTACCACAAGCCACCCTCATCACTATTGCCGGCGCGGGCCACATCTCACTTTTTACAACATATGGCCAGCAGACCACGGAAATGGTGCGGCAGCTTCTTCATCCCTGATCATGGAAAAACTCTTTCTATTATCTCTATGGGCTGCGTCATTTTATTCTGCCTGTGCACAGGAGATGTTTTTACACACCCCGGCACAGCCTCATACAATCCTCATCACTTCCGGGCTTGAGCCGGAATGGATCGTTCGGGTACGATACCTTCATTTTGCTGATCAGAAAAAAGAACAGTCCACCGGTGGATTCTTTTTCGGCGCGGGATTAAAGTTCGCACCGCTCATTTTGAAAATGGGCGCTGTGAGAGTCGAATTGCAGGCCGGTCACCGTGCCATTCTGAATGAGCGGTGGTAAGGACAGGCAGCAACATCATTTTATTGGTCTCATTTAACCAATGACGCAGCCACCATGAGCGGTCTCGGTATCCAGTGGTCTGGCGCCTTGACCAACGGCGATGAACGATGGAGAAAAGGAATGGAGCTGTCTGTGCAGTACACTCCGATTACGCATATTCGTCACAGTGCGTCGACGCGCTCGAAATTCGAAGAACGATATCCCGATCCATCCGTTGTCGGGGATATCGGTCCGGTAGACGGATGGTACCGCGTGTCTTCGCTGAGGGTGCGCGCGGGACTTGTCGGGGCGGTGAGACTCTGGCCGAAGGTCGACTGGCAGTTTGCCGTTGGTGCACAGGCCAGCCGCCAGAAACAGCATGTGCTGATGGCGTTTCCCTATGCGAGCATCCCTTTGTATGTTGAGAACTCCCTATCGTACACTTTCAAATGATCCAATAGGTTATCGAAGTTCCGTGAACCAGCACTCGCTAAGCTCTGATACGATCATATCGGGCGGAGACGCTGGCTGTAGCAAGGTTAAGTTATCAGGACGATTAATGCGATCGCCGATCTGTCCGAGTGCTTATTAAAGGTTTACAACTCACTGTCTATCAGTTTCCTCGTGAATTTTAAAATATTTCTTCTTAAAAATAGAAACATATCAGCGTTTCGAACGTCTAACTACAAATCAGACGCATAATTCAATGAAACTCGGACCTAAACCACCCAGGCTTGCAGGGCAGCTGTTCCGATGGTACAGCGAGAGTGCCTCCATTTCGGGCAGGCGCGTGCAGATCGATGACCTTCACGGCGATATCGACGAGCTTTTTTACGAAGATGTAAGGCGCTACAACGTTGTTAAAGCAAATTTCAATTATTGGCGCCGAGTTATTTCGCTGATCTTTTCATATGCCATCGCGAAACGTAAAAGGGACGCGGCGTATCACCACTTCTCATACAGTCAATTTACTCCAGCTATGTTCACGAACTATTTCAAGACCGCTACGCGTAATTTGTCCAAAAACAAATTCTTCACAACACTCAATGTTTTCGGCTTGGCAGTGGGCATGTCGCTCAGTTTGCTTTTTGTTGCCATGGTCGTGTTCGTGTATCAATTCGACAACTTCCACCCGGATCGCCAGCGCATATACAGGGTGATCACGAATGTTCAGGATCGAAACGAGAATCCATCGTTCGCCTCTGCTCCTATCGGCATCGCGCAGCTTTTGAAAGATAATTTTAGCGGCGTTGAGAAAGTGGTTCGTATTCACGGGTCGCTCAACCACAATGTCGGCTATGGAGACACCAGGATCCCGATAACGGGATACTTTGCTGATCCTGAGTATCTCTCGATGTTCAACTTCCCACTCCTGCAGGGTAACGCAGCGACTGCCCTCGCAAGGCCCAACACCATGGTTATTACGGAGGCCGCGGCAGCAAAGATCTTCGGCGAAAAGAACCCCATGGGCGAGCTTGCGTTCATTGAGCCTTTCGGTGAAGTCATGATCACCGGTGTCGCGAGAAACCTGCCGAAGAACTCGCACATGATATTCGAAGCTTTGGTGTCGTTTTCCACCTTGACGTCTCATCACGGCCCTTCCTTCACGGACAATGAAGAAAATTGGAAGAACTTCTTCAATTCGTATACCTATCTTCTGTTGTCAGAGAACGCTTCCGCCGTTCCCGTAGAAGAATTTTTAAACGGAGTAGCAAGACAAAAATACACCACCGATGACTTCAGGGCTTCGTTCGAGCTTCAGCGGCTTGATAAAATTGTGCCTGGGCGCGATCTCTCCAATCCCATTGGCATCGGATGGAGCTATGAGTCTATGGTGCTGAATGGTATGCTTCCCCTGATCATCCTCCTTGCCGCATGTACCAACTATGTCAGCCTTGCTATCTCCCAGTCTCTCAAGCGCATGAAAGAGATCGGTGTGCGTAAGGTGATGGGCGGACAGAAGAGACAGATCTTTATGCAGTTTGTTCTGGAGAGCACGATCATCATGCTGCTCGCATTATCGCTGTCGTATTTTGTATTCGAGATCATACGCGATGAGGCGTTGGCTATTTCAGGGGAAACTGATCTGGTCGATTTGAATCCAACAATGGGAACGTATGCAGGCTTTGTAGCGTTCGCGCTTCTTGTGGGATTTGTTTCCGGTATCGTTCCGGCGCTCCATTTTTCGAAGATCGCGCCTGTCAATGCCCTGAAAGGGAAAGAGCTGCAAACGAAGAGAGGATCGCGGCTTTCTGTGCGCAAGGTCGTGATCACCACGCAATTCATTTTGTCCCTGGGTTTTATTATGGCAGTGGTGATCATGGTACTCCGTAAATTATGATCTCGGGTTTAACCAGCAAGGCATACTCGATGTCGAGCTGCAGCAAGCGGATCCGCAGCTGGTCAAAAATGAATTTGGTAAGCTATCGTTTATTCAGGCAGTCTCCATGTCATCGCACGCTCCGGGAGCCGAGGAAGTGCCGGACCTATACGTGCGACAACCGGAAAAGACTGATTCTATAGAAGCGCACGCGATGTCGGTCGATGAGAATTTTATATCCAACATGAGCCTCAAGCTTCTGCGCGGAAGGAACTTCACCAATGATTCCACCGAGAACTCGCGATTGATCGTCATCAACGAAGTATTTGCAAAAAAGCTCAGCCCGGACGATGCCTACGGAGCGATCGATCAGGTGATCATCTTACCGGATAAAAGGGAAGTCAGGGTTACGGGCATAATAAAGGACTTTCATTATGCAAACCTCACGGCTCCCATTGGAAATTTTTTCTTTGAGTATGCACCGACGCATTTCACCTATGCGAATATCCAGTTCCGGTCGACCAACATGAGCGAGGCATTTTCGGAAATGGAAGCTGCATGGAAGTCTATCGGCACCGGTGACAAGTTTAAATCGGCGTTTCTCGCCGACCAGATCCGTGATGCCTATGGGTTTTATTTTATGATCGTGAAGATATGGGGATTTCTCGGGTTGCTGGCGATCACGGTAGCATGCCTCGGCCTGTTGGGAACGGTTGTATTCACGGTAAAGAATCGGGTAAAGGAAGTCAGCATCCGGAAAGTGATGGGCGCGTCCTCCGAAAGCCTGGTGTACTTGCTATCGAGGGACTTCATCGTGCTCATGGTGATCGCGAGTGTCATCACTATTCCGACAGTGTATTTCTTCATGGAGCGGCTATTGCTTACGGCACAGTATTACAACGTCCCGATCGGTGCAGTGGAAATTGTGATCAGCTTCTCGATCATGTTATCTCTGGGTATGGCTACGATCCTGTCGCAGACATTGAAGGCCGCGAATACCAATCCTGTTGATAACTTAAGGGTTGAGTGATTTTGCGCCCATAGGTGTGTAGGCGACTCCTGTTTCCGAACATACAAATGCCGCTATCAAAAGACGTGTCCAAAGCCGTACCGTCTGCGAAGACCTGCGGCATTGCAGACGATGATTGGAGGATACTTTCTGACCATAGGATGACCAGCGCTGAGAATCAGGGTTGCGAACGTCAAATGCGTTCACCTTTAAAGAAAAACTGTGGTAAATCTTTGGGGATTCAGGATAAAAAATATGTATAACCACCTGATAATAAGGGGATTAAACTGAGCTATGGCGAAAAAATGGGTTATTGAGAACCTCCGCCGCCCCACATACTCGTAAAACTTATATCCATTTTCTTGGTGTTATAACGATTAAATAGCCATCCGAGGGTAAAAGTAACTCGTCTATTTTTTTGTTCTCTGGTAAATCTACCAAAATTTTCCGTAAATCCAGCCTGTCATCGGTCAGCTCCAATTTGAAATTCAGATGATCCGCAGCGTTATTTTTAACCTCAATGGTAAATCCTTTGGTAAACTTACTAAAAACGTGCCTCCAGTGAGGCGACATCTTTGTGGTGTTTCTTATACTAATGACAGAATTGACTTTATGATTCCTTCTTTCAAGCCGGAGATTAAGTCGGTTCTTTTCGATAATGTATCCATCCTCTTCCTCCGACGAAAATTTGAATTTGCTTTTTTGATCTCTGTCGTCAATCAGGAATTTTACCACCTCGATTCCGCTTTTGTCTTCTGAGTCACCTTTCGTTTTCCAGACGAAATAACTGAGACTGAGATTTATGTCGCCATCACCTGGAACAATTTCGTATGATGTGTGTTCGGTGTAAATCACATGATTGTCTTTGTAGTCTAGAACGTATTTCACAACGAAGTTTTTCTGGAGATACTCGATACAGTCGGGCACATAAAACTTATGCAGCTTATTCAGCAGTTCTTCCTTGATGTCGGGCTGCGGCGTGTAAAAGGATTGTGTTACATTCTTCCATATCTGTGCCCTGATATCCGGAGAGAAGTGATTCACCCCGTTCTCCATGAAAAGGTATTGTTGTATCCGTTCGCGCGATTGCATAACGATCTCTTTCGCCCCCACGGCGTTTGCGAACTGTTCCTGATAAGATGATTTGGTGAGAACGCCCTCAGCACTCAGGGCAGCTTTTATTTCTTGTCGTACGACCCTTGCATGCACCTCGGCGTTCGCCTTTTGAAATTCGCTCAATTGTTCCTGCAGCGCATCCTCTGTAACGATGTTATCTTCTTTTAACACTTTCCTCAGTTCCTCCGAGAAGATGCCGATGAATTGGAATGACTTGGCAAAGGCGGCAAAAAAGCCGGCTGAAATAATGGTGAAGCCCAGATCTTTAATGAAAGGAAGGAGATAACCATATAAAAAATCAGGTGATGGTTGTCCTTCTATCTTGTTTGATTGATGATGAACATAAAGCCCTGTGGTGGAAACAACAACCAGCATCAAACCGGAAACGCATAGAATGATGGCGATTGCCCAGTTCCAATTGATGAATTGTCCCCAGGTCTTCTTCCAGGACTCCTTCGAAAAAATACTCATAGCAGAGGGTTTATAAAAGTCAAAAAGCCCATCCACATACTTAACGTACCTGGAAGGGCTCCGACATGAATGTACAAAAAAGTCAGAGATTGGCAATAGGCCATTGTAACATTCGTTCTTCGCGCGCGCTCATGGTCGGACATCAAAGCTACGTGCATTACCTTTTCATCAAAATCGTCAAGACTTCTATCATCAATATCGCTGAGCGTCGAAAAATTTTACATTGGTCATTGCCGTCAACTGTTGGACATCAGGAAATTTGTTGACTTTCTGGAGACGCGACATTCCGTACCTATGAAAAATTCATGACTGATTTTCCGTTATAAATAAGCTTCCAGCGGATTCGAAAGCACCTGGCAACCGGCCTGTTCGGGCATGGCGACACATGAGTAAAGGACGTTGCGCAGGAACAGCGGCCACCCGTTTCATCCTAACCAGACCCGGTTTTTCAGGGCAAGCCGCACAGGGTTTCTTTCGACAGTTGAAATTGCCCATTAAAGGCTTGACGATTGGACTTGTTTGTGTTTTTATTTAACTTAAGTTATCGCCAATTAACCGCGTGAAACATGAGGGTCCTACTGGTAGACGATGATCCGGTATTCAATACACTCCATAAGAAGCTATTGGAACGTACGGGAATGCCGATGCAGATCAGCTCGGCGCACAATGGGCAGGATGCCATGTTTCTGATCAATGAGTATTTTACGGGCGTAAGAGACCTGCCCGATCTGGTGCTCCTCGATCTTGACATGCCTACCATGGACGGATTCAGTTTTCTCGAAGCGTTCAAACGAATTCCATTCGGTAAATTCCACAATCCGAAAATCGTTATCCTTACATCGTCATCAAATCCCAGGGATGTGCAAAGGGTAAAATCGCTAGGCGTTTACAAGTATCTGACAAAACCCCTGACCGAAGAAACGCTTCGCAAGTTGCTTGCCGTGGATGGATAGTGAAAAGTCAATAGTCAATAGTCATTAGTAACTGGTCAATAGTCACTGGTCATTAGTCAATAGTAATAATGTCAGTGCTATTGGTATTTTATCTGATCAGGATCTCCTGGGCCAGGCCTTTTTTATGTTTGGCTATCATTTCTATCGAGGGCAGAAGCTCGCGGTCATTCAGCTTCCGGATCAGTGGAATGTACTTCTTTTGTTTTTCGTAAAGCTTCTTTTCGCCGTGTTCGGTCAGGAGCGCTTCAAGACCGGGCGGGATCATGAACCGGCCGCGGTCGCCGGAAATTTTGGTTTTGAATTCGGAGAGGTAGATATGAATCCCTTTCGGATCGAAATCCCCGAAATGAATGTACGTATTGGGAATCATATTGAGCCACTCTGCGACTGCGTTGCTGTTCTGGTACCGCCACAAAAACAGGGGTTTGAGTCCTTCAAAGAGATATTTTTGTCGTGCGATCTCCCGAAAGTTCTCGTGACCTTCTACGACAACGATCGTCACATCTTGCGGAACCTGAAACTCCTGATATGCCGAGACAAATGTGAACGCGCCAATGGTTGGCCGGATCACAAATGGATTACCCCGCAGCTCACACCTCAGTTCGTCATAACAGTTCAACAAAAAGCCGGTAAACACTTTGGTTTTTCGAAACTTGCTATCGCTTGCAGCCCGTACGGCATCGCTGCGCTGGAAGTCCTCGTTTTCAAGAAACTTGATGTATTCCTCCAGCGCAGGGATCTCGAATTTGTTATGCAAATATTGAGTGAGATTGGCAGCATCGGTACAAAAGATCTTCTTTTGCCTGCTTCCGATCAGCCTGAAGTCAAGCACGTTGTCTTCCAGAAAACGATCCAGCATCTGCTTGTTGGACGAGCTGAAGGACGCAGCGTTTACCTCTTCGGTCAGAAGTGATCTCAACAATCGGGCAAACGACAACGTGATCTTCGCTTTCATTTACGGTTCAACGCTCATGGTTAGCAATGGAATGACTTTAACATTTCCATGGGCATCCTTTCTGAATTTATACGTGTAGTTATAGTGGGTTTCCAGCTTGCTTTCGTTGGGCAATCCGTTGATCAGACAGATATTTCTCTCATCGGCAAAAGCGATCAGCTCCTTCAGATACGGCGCCGAGATCTGTCCCACCTCATCGATAATACAGTGCACCTTAAAGTTTCGCGACGTTTTTTCCGTCGACTCCTTGATAAACACGTTCAGCAGGGTGATGTAGATCACTGCTTTTACGAGCATGTCCGTTCCGGTTGATCCCACCTTGTCGATCTTTTCAATCCATCCCGTATCATTCTTGCCTTCCTTGATCCTGAAGCGAAGCTCGAAAAGATCCTGAACGTTGATCTCTTCATAATGCTCTTCGGCAATGGTCTTCTGCAGGTCGTTCAACAGGTCGACTGATTTCCTGTCGATCTCCCCTTTCCCCTTTGCACCGGTATTGAAGAGGTTTGCTTCTCCGTACAGAAAAGGATTCTGTTCACGGAAGTCGCTGATCCGTTGAAGTTTCCTCAACACCTTGTTCTCGCTATCCTCGGACTTGAGCTTGATGTATTCGATAAGCTTCGAGCTTTCAAAAGACGCCTTGCTGAAGTCGGCTTCCATTTTGCCGATCATCTTGCTGATGCGTCCGCGATATTCGGTCAGCGCACGCATTTTGCTCGCGATGGCATCGATCAGCATACCATGACTCTTGGCTACTTCGGCGATCGAGATCTGGATCTTGTTCTCGTTGTGAAATTCTTCCAGGTATGATGCGAACCGTTCGAACTCCGATTCGCCGCCACCCGGATTGATCCTGAAATTGAAGTGGTTGTCAGAGCGAAACCTTCCCGCAAATTCGTTGATATTATCCCTGAACTTGTCGAACTGATTGTGGTAGTCGTTGTCGTTGGCCTGCAGCTGTGAGCATAGGCCAATGATCCCAACGTCCGATCGCGATGGTGGCGCGGGATCTATCAGGTGGCTTAGCCGGTGATACAGTATCTTGTCCTTGAAATGGCTTTCGAAGTGATTAAGGCCGTCGGTGTATTCTTTCAGGTCGGCCAGAAGTTGTTTCAGCTCCTGTTGAACGGCTTCATGCTTTTTCCTGTACGCATCCCGCTCCTTCTGAAAATCCCTGTCGGCCTGTTTGATGCCTTCCTCAAGGCGCTGCTTTTCCTGTGTGAACTCTTCCACGCGATCAAAAAGCTCGCGTTTGTCTTTTCGGTATTCACTGATGAGCTGGGACGATGCCTCGATGCTCGCCAGGGCCTTTCGCAGCGATTCGATCTCCTTGCTCAGGCCTTTGATGCGGCTGTCGTCGATCCCCTGTTTCTTCAGGACCGCCGACTTCTCCTTCTGTAGTTTTCCCTTACGTGTTTCAAACTCGGCGATCTTGTCTTCCTTCTGTTCGTTGATCTTCGATATGTCCTTTTCAAACGTTTTGTTGAGCTTGACGAGTTTGTCGTTGTGACGGCTTTCGAGATCTCTCAGGCTTTGCTTAAGCTCGTCATCGAGAACGCCCAGCTTGCCATTAATAGCTTCAATTTCTTTTTTGGCCGAATCCTGAACGCCGTATATGGCAATAAGGTCCTTCTCCCGTTGCTCCTCTCCTTTTCTCTTCAGTTCGTGCAGATCCAATTCGTACTGCCGCGCTTTTTGCTCATGCTGGTCCAGCTCATACTGGATCTGTGAGATGTCGTTTTTGAAATGTGCTATTTTTTTGCTGATGGAAGCCAGCGCAGCCTGCTCTTCCCGTTGCTGGTGCTCGCGAAACTCGAGAAACTCCTTATGGAGGCCGGAGATCTTTTCGAGCAACTGGCTCCGTTCCTGTTCATATTGCTCGATGGAACGGGATGCAACTTTAACCGCCGAGAGGTCCAGCCTGATGCCGTACAGTGAATCGACCCCCTTCTTTAAAAGCTGAGGATTCAATTCTTTGTTGAAGAGGATATCCTCACTACAAACCTTTCCGATCGTCTCGTACCAGTTCGGATAATTTTCCTGGAGGAAGCCGAAGAATGCTGTTTGGTGTGCCGCCAGTTTTTCATCGATCTTTTTTATGTCTTCTTCACACCTGGCGAGGGCGCTTTGATTGTCCTTTGCAAACTGATCCGTCGTGAGGCGATTGCGCTCGACGATGTGAGTGCTTTCCTTTTTGAGGGAATCGATCGCGGAGCTTTTGATGTTGAGCTGCGACGTAAGCTCGGGCTTTCGTTTCGCGATGTCAGCGAGATTCTCTGTAAGAAGCCTGACATCGCTGGCAAAATAGACTTTCTCACGCAGTTGCCGTTCCTGATGTTGGGCGTCGTTCAGCTCCAGCTCGAGTTTTCTTTTCTGCTCCCGCAACGTGTCGGTTGCCTTCCCCTGATCCGCCTGAAGCTGTTCCCGTTCCTTCAGGAAGCTGTCGCGAAGTTTGTTTTTCTCCTCCTGCAGCTGCTTGTCGAGCTGAAGGCCCTGCGACTGCAACACAAATTCAAATTCCCTCCGCTCATTTTCCAATGAGTCGAACAGCGTCCTGAATTGCTGCTCGATGTCGCTGAATCCGGCCGTCAGGGTGGCGTATTCCTTTTCGCGTGCCTGAAGATCGAGGACCAGTTGAGGCTTGTCTTCCGCTTCCCTCAAAAGATCCGGTATCCCCTTATCCTCATACTCCTGCTGGCGTTTGTCGGCTTCCTTCAATTTGGAGCGCAGCACGCCGATTTCCTGGTAGGCTTCCTTGTTGCGTTCCTTGTGATTTTCCTCCTGTGATCGGAAATCATTTTCGAGTGCGACAAGTGTGTTCCGTTTTTCCTCGACGTTTCCGCTGATGGCGTCCTTCTGTATGCCGGCAAACTTCAACGCTCCCCCGAGGTCGTTGGCCAGCGTCTTTTGTTTGATTTTAAGCTGACGAATGGTCGAGAAGTTGTCCCGGATAAGGTCGCTTCTCTGACCGCTTTCCTTTCGGAAATACGTTTCGATGTCCTGATAGCGTTCCGTGAATTGTCTCAGCTGGCGCTCGATGGTCTTGAGCTCGATCGTTGTGTGTTTCGAGCCGATGGCGTTCGCTATACATTCCTTTACAAACTCGGCACGGATCACGGACTCCGAGCTGAGGAAGATCGACGTGATGGCAAGCGGAATGTTATGGTAATTGGCGTTGCCCTTCATCAGCGCATATTTTTTATAACGCTTGTCGGGGTCCGCTCCGTAGATGATGTTCCTGTAACGTTCGAATGTTTCGATCTGGTCGCTATAGTCGAGCATGGCTTCATTCAGCTTCGCCAGAACAGCTTTGGGCTGGAGTGCTTCCTTATCGGTGATATAATATTCCTGCTTGAACGCGCCGTCCACAAAACGATAGAACAGCTTCGTGTTCCGGTAAACCATCACATGAAAGAAACCTTCCTCGGTGGCCAGCTCATAGATGATGTATGAATTGGGGTATTGGAAATAATAGTCCTCGAATGTTTTCTGTGACGACGAGATACCGAGCTGTCGCGTATTCGCACTATAGAAAAACAGTATCGCCCGTTGCAGCGTGGTCTTGCCCATGTTGTTGGTTCCGACAAAGCACGTGTTGCCGGCGATGTCCACGCATGAGTAATCCGTATTGGCAATATTGATAAAAATGATCCGGTTAAGGATTCGCTTATTCTCCATCTTCCTCGATTGTTATAAGGGAAATTACCTGTTCCAGATAGTGGATCGCATCCATTACCTTGTAGGTATCTTCATCCTCCTGTTCAAAAAAACCGGATTGCGCCAGGTCGTTGGCAATCTCGGAAACTTTATCGACCATTTTTTCCCTTCTCGAAAGCGCGACGATCTTTTGCTTCAGGCGCTCGTTTGAAAAGCATTCTTCGGCAATCTGCGTGATACGATACCGGGTGCCCACGGTGGGCTTTTGATCCATGGACGAAAAAAAGTCCATCACGTCAATGTAGTATGCAAACTGCTCGAGCTTTTTTTCCACCGATTGGTTCGGCTCGTCCGGTTGGCTGAAGTAATAGTAGTTATGCCCATGTTCCAGCACGTAGCCGGTGTGGCTGAAGAGCTCCTTCAACTGCGGATAATTTTCCTGCTGACTGATGATATCGTACAGCTTTCCCTTGCTGCCATTCGAGCTGATAAAGTGTCCGCGGCTCAGGATGCTAAAAATTTCGGGGGTCTGTTTCGGAATATTATTCATGGACATGTTTGCCGTTTGGTTTGATGATGGCATAGCCGAGCTTCAGCTTCTGCTTCTTTTCATTGACGTAATCCATCCGGCCGAGCTTGCCGGAAAAGAGCAGTCTGTTGTCATAATCTATCGTGATGCCTACGTATAACGAGATGCGTTTTTCAAGTGTGAGCTCTCCGACCTTTTTCGGGAACTTGTAATTCAATATAAACTGGAAGAGATCGGTATCGCAGGTCATGAACTTATCCACGAGTCCTTCGATGTTGAGGCTTGTCGACTCCTCAAGGACACTTTGATCGAATCCGTCGACCATCTTTCCTGCGGGCTTGCGGCTCGAGTTGCGCAACAGGTCCAGCTT
>CBHTUB010000026.1:0-24042 GCA_966095595.1 uncultured Chryseosolibacter sp.
ATGATCACTGTGTCCGCAACTTGCAAAAAATATCACCGCCGCAAGACACATGAGAATAGAGGTTCTTCTCATATTATTTAATCCTATTTAGTAGTTGAATTGTTATAAAAGTGCCGGTCGTCTCCTGTGAGGAATATGACTTTGTTGATGAGGCACGAAATGATTTTCCTGATGCGCTACGTCATCGGGATCAACGAAATAAACGAAAGATCAGAACAGGAAACTTTTCCAGGAATGATGAAGGATAAAAAGAGAGATCTGTGGCCGGCTTTCAATTGCCAGCTTTAACTGCATGAACCGTGATACGCTGCAGATTTGAATCAGAGTTCTTTCAGAAGGAAAACTAAAAAAGAGTTTACCTGACTCGTCGTCACAACCGTCTTTCACTTCGCCCCCATCCGGACCTTCAGGTTCCGGTAAAACGGGTTCCGAGTCAACGGGAGGAAGTATGGGGTGGTGATCAAAATTGGAACTGGCGTCGGAGATGAGTGAGCGGTCACCTTTAGCATCAAATCCGTTGTCTGACGCATTGCCCGTTTTTGAGAATTGGGCAAAGACAAAAAGGAAACTAAAAACAACAGCCAGGCAATAGCCAGCAACAACCTCCTGCCACGGCAGAGCGCGATTGTTGATCTCTAAAAAACTGGTTCGCTGTTTCATTTGAAGTCGCAAAGGTACATTTATATTCTATTCGTCAATAAAAAGTAACTTTTTTCCACATCGGCCCCCCCGAAAAACGATTGCAATTCTGCTTTATTAATGGCGTGTCACGCCATTAAATCGAAATTAAAACGGCATTAAAAATCATACCAGCCAGATAACCGAGAGATCATAAAATGCTGGCAACATAAAAGAGTAGCCATACAGTGTAACAAGGAAAGGTGGTTCACAAATGATGTGACAATTACATCGCCTTTTGAGGATTGGACATACCCACAATAATAGCGATGACCAGGAGGACGATCAGAACCCAGAAAAAATGGCTTCCCCGTATTGTAGCCAGACCGGTCGTTGTGTCAATCTCAGGGGCATCTGATGTGTATTGCCCAACCTGCCGCTTGTGATCATGCGGCATTGCTGCTATCAGCAAAACTGTCATAATTACTCCTGCTATCGTGATCGGCATCCACGCTATTCCCCAATATCTCGGCCCGATGGGCGCTACGTAGATCGAGACAGTACTCAGCGCGAGAAACAGAACGAGAAAGAAAGTCCAGATAGAACCCCATGGCCCGCGCTTACCCAGAAAAAATGCAGATACAATCGTCAGGATCAGGGCGACCAATGCTGCTGCAAACAAACCGGGATACATCACTGTCATTGCTGGTTTCTATAAAGTCAGAACTATGTCACGTTGACTAAAAAACAATACCGTACGGATACTCGGATAGCGTCATCGTTGTCCGGGATTTGCCCGTTTTATTCTTCCCCACCAGGTATCGACGGTAAAGGTACCGGCAGCGAGGGCACGGTATTTTGGGAATATGATTGACTCTTGTTTACAATTTTAAAACGGAGGTACCATGAACAAGCTTCTGATCATTTCCATTTTAGTTATATTCTATTTCGCCGGGTGCAAGCCCGCCACGGAAATAACCGGCTCCTGGAAAAATACAAATACGAATATTGCCGGCAACGATATTCATACGATCCTGGTAACAGCAATGACAGATAGGGTAAACGTTAGGCAAACAATCGAGAACGACCTTTCGTCAGCGCTGGAAAAGAAGGGATATGCAACCATCAAGAGTATTGATGTAATACCGCCAACGTTCACAGATGGAAAGAAACCCGACAGGGAGAAATTACTTTCAAAGATCAGCGGTACCGGCGCCGATGCCATCCTTACCGTAGCTTTGATCGACAAGGAAACCGAGACAAGGCATGTACCCGGCAACGCAGCGTATGCTCCTCTCCCCCGATTCAGTTACTATGGAACTTTCTGGGGTTACTATAACACGTGGGTGCCCACCTTGTACTCTCCCGGGTACTACGAAGAGGACAAAGTCTATTTTATCGAGACCAATTTATATGATGCCGAATCTGAGGAATTACTATGGTCGGCACAGTCAGAGACATACAATCCGAGTACACTGGCAAGCTTCGCGGAAGACTTCTCGGAAGTTGTCGTAGGGAAACTGCAAGAAGACGGTTTATTGAGGCCGGGCACCGGGACGGACCTTGCGCGGGAGCCGGTTAAAAACTAAATCGAAAGGATTCAGGTCTCTACCCCCACTGGCACTTGGTATTCGCCAACGCCAAGGTCTGCCGCAATAACAAATTCATGGTTAGCCACAAATGTTTGCAAATTGTGCGCGACGTCACGCCCGAACTCCGTGCAGTTCAACTGCGGCTCGTATCGGTCTGTCACCAGGAGAAAAAATCTGTTGACATATATCTGAGCTATTCCCACGAAAGAAATGGCAAAACGGCTACAACATGGTTTGCTACTGCTCTCCGAAAAGGAGATAACCGCCTGATGTGAATTTGAAAGGTGATAAGGCTAATCCGTTTGATCCGTGACTTTCAGGCAGACACACTCTTCAGTCCTTCCTTTGAAATTCCTATATTTCAATCTTCAGTCAAAAACCCCGACCATGCTTTTCGACACGTCACCAAGATCCTTCCTGTACGTCATTCTTTCATTTATCTTCTTTGCAAACCTTGCGGGATGCAAAAGCGGATCCGAAACCTCTTCCGAAGTCGATACCTTGCACACAGAAGCTGCGGGCGATACGTCACAAACCGAGGGGATTGACGGCGATGTATACGGGGAAGAAGGTGGCGTCAATGCGCCGAGAGAGATCATCAGTTATAATGGTGTCCTAACGGACCAAAAAGAAAATGATCTGCGGACATTCCAGCGTCTTCAGGATGTAATCAACCAGGTGCAGACGGCCTTGATGATGCGGGACAGTGTGTTCTACGCGAGGGGCTCGGATCAGGTCGGCGGACCGCTCGATGACAGCATTCGTGCCACCGCTGTGTTTAAAAACGCCTGGCGCGCGATCGGGCAATATAAAGAGATCATGGAGCCCGGATACACATTCGATGACGGCATACCCGGCCTGATCGACCTGACTCGCGCTGTCAGTGCCGGCGATTCAAGTCATAGCTATCTCCCTGCTGCGCGCAAGTCAACATTGCTTTCAAAAGGAGATTATTTTTTCGTCGGCGGCGCCCCGTTCATTGACGTGCTCCAGTCCGATGAGGGCGGAGCATTCATAAGTCCGGATGGAAAACTCGAAACCCGATTTA
This sequence comes from uncultured Chryseosolibacter sp., assembly GCA_966095595.1. Classification (GTDB taxonomy): domain Bacteria; phylum Bacteroidota; class Bacteroidia; order Cytophagales; family Cyclobacteriaceae; genus Chryseosolibacter. The sequence continues at coordinate 3,259 of CBHTUB010000026.1, forward strand.
CTTCTTCCGTCACCGAAAACGCCAACTACGTTCTTAACTTTCTGCTTCACATGAAGACCCTGCCGATGGAGATTACCTATGGCCCACCCCTGCGAATGTATGACGGATGGGAGCGCGACGTGAACGGTGTCGGCGCCATCATACACAACTTCACGCCTCGCGTACCGGTAATTTTTCTCACCACAAAAGGTACAATAACAGCAGAGCTGATATCGGTAGCCGTGAAGCTTGACGCCGAAGGTCTCGGCTGTGTGTCCGATCAGCCACTGATGACCTTTGCGTGTCGCGAGAACATCAGCGCCTACGATATCCTCGCGGTGTACATTTCAGTGGACGACCGTCAGAAGATCACCTTCCAATACAAGAACCACAACAACGCTTTATGGACTGCCGACCTCAACGACGATGGCGTGGACGACCTCGCCTGCGTCTCCAGCAGCTTCGAAGGAACTGCCGGCGATGGCATGGCTGAGCTGTTATGGTTTGTGAATGTGGACGGCGAATGGAAGATCATCGATTATGCCCGAATGCTCGACTGTACATGATGCGACCATTGGTAAAAACGGCCGCCGTTTTCCTGACATTTGTTGCAGTGTTTTTTGCTGTCGCGATTTCACTCAACCAGCGACATCCCGTACTTGTGATCGCCGGAGAAGATTCACCCGCCACGTGGCTGTCGGGAGCTTTGCTTATTGCGAACGCAACCCTATCGGGAACAATTGCCTATCGCGAGGGATGGTTTCCCTGGATCGTGTTGACCGCATTTTTCTTTTTGCTGGCCATTGACGAACGCTTCATGATCCACGAAACATTGAAGGATCATATTCTGCACTCTCGTGGAAAGGATGTTGCGTTATGGATTAAAGAATTACCCGTAATGATCGGCGCGTTGACCGGCCTTGCAGTGGCGGTCATTCTGTTCCAAAAGATGAATATGACAGGCAAGGTTCTTTTGTCGGTCGCCGTTCTTTTTGGATTGATATCGGTTGTAATGGATATTTTTTCTCTGGGCGTTATTCCTGAGGAAATCTGCAAACTCGTCGGTGAAATAAGTTTGTGTATAGCGTTGTTTGTGAGATCACAGGCTTGACCGTAGACTCGCGATCCAATGCCGAAACTCGATGTCCATTTCCTCACCCATAATACTCCGGCGTCACATACGTCAGCACCGGACGGTTGGCGTGGTTGACAACGTCTTCTGCAATACTGCCTACCAGTACATGTGCAAAGCCTGTCCTTCCGTGAGTGGCCATGGCGATCAGGTCGGCATTGATGCTTGCCGCAAAATGAAGGATCCCCTCTTCCTCACTCCTGTCACTGAAAACGTTCAGCGTGTAGTTTTGAAGGCGCAGCTTTCTGGCAAAGTCCTCCATTACTTTCCTGGCAATATGATCGGGCTGGAAATTCATGGGGGTGTTGATCCTCACTAAGTGAACCTTAGCCTGATACATCTCCTGCGCGCTTTTCACGACTTCGGCAAATGCTTTTTCATTTTCGTTGAGCGAGCTGGCATAGACAATATTCGCGAAATCCTTTCCGGTCGGTTTTTCGTGCACGGTCAAAACAGGGCATTTCGCGTACCTCACAACCTTCTCTGTATTGGACCCCACGATCATTTCCTCGAACCGTGATCGTCCGGACGTTCCCATCACCACCAGGTCAACCTTGTGATCCGCTATCACGGTCTTCATGCCGTGAAAGGGATTTCCGAGGCGCAGCTCGCATTTCACGGAGACTCCGGCGTCAGCGGCCTGCTTTGCGATCGTCTCGAGCTGAGCTTTATCTTTTTCGATAAGCTTGTAGGTGAACAGCTTATCCTCCCATCCGTCATCGTCATTGATCTGTCCCGCGACGTTGAACGACTCAACGGTAGGTTGCTCCACGATGTGAAGCAGAATGAGTTGCCCTTTCGCTTTTCTTGCGATGCCGATAGCGACTTCCAACGCCCACTCTGCTGGCGCAGAAAAATCAGTAGGAACCAAAATCTTTTTCATAATGCATTGTTTAAGGTACGATGACAAGCGGCATCTGGATATGCTCAGCCAGCTCATCAAACGATTCATTGTTACTCGAATTCATTTTGTTGCCCATCACTACGAAGCTTACGCCATTTTTCTTCGCATAGTCCCTGACCCTGTTGGAGATGAAGCCAACCTCCACCTTGAATTCATAGGGAACACCGCTTCCTGAAAGGATCTCCGCTTCAAGCACCGAAAAGTGCTGCAGAGCCTTCTCCTCGATCTTCTTCTTCAGGTCAGTGGCTTCTCCGTTATGCGTATTCAAAAGGCGGTAGGGATATAAAACGGTAAGCCGGCTTTTGAGCAACTGCGCCAGAGACACTGCCGTTCTGAGCGCTTCCCTGGAAGATTCCGAAAAGTCTATTGTGCAGAGGACGCCCTTGTTCATATCTGTCATTACCGTGAAAGTATTTAATAACAAACTTAACACTGCCGGCCCGTTTGACTTCCGACCTTAATCATCCTGCAGTATGACTTTTGTCATGTTCCGCGGATGATTAAATTGAGGTATTTTACAGCAATAACGGATTATGGACTTCTCCCTGGTGACAAACGAGGCTTATCGTGAGATCTTTCAAAGCATGTCCGAGGGCATTATCATGGTCGATGAGTCCGGTAAAATTGCCATCGCCAACCCCGTTGCGGAGCAGCTTTTTGGGTTTGAAAAGGACGGTTTGGCGGGTCTTATGCTCGAGGTCCTTCTCCCCGAACGGTACAGAAAGGGCCATATTAACTTCAGAAGGGCCTTTAATTCAGATCCTCATCCCCGCAGAATGGGCTTCGGAAGGGATCTCACCGCCCTTCGGAAAGACGGTACCGAATTCCCGGTCGAGATCAGCCTGAGCTACACCCAGGTCAAGGGACAGCTCCTGGTTATGGCCTTCATCAGCGACATCTCACAACGAAAAAAAGCAGAGGATGCCCTGAAAAGAAGCGAAGAACAACTTATCGTATATGCGGCCGAGCTTGAAAAGAAAGTCGAGCTGAGGACCGAGGCCCTGAATCATACAATATCGAAACTTGAGAGCGAGGTAGTCGAAAGAAAAAAAGCCGAAGAGGAGGCCAGGAAATCCCTGGAGAAAGAGCGGGAGCTCAATGAGCTCAAATCAAAATTTGTTTCCATTGCATCGCACGAGTTTAGAACGCCCCTCAGCACGGTCCTGAGCTCGGCATCATTGATCCGGCAATACAAGGAGAAGGGTGACTATGAAAAACAGGACAAGCATATCCAGCGCATCAAGTCATCGGTGAATCACCTGACTCAAATACTCAACGACTTTCTCTCGCTCGGCAAGCTGGAAGAAGGCAAAGTGGACCTCAAGCCTGAGAATATAGAAATTGAACATTTTTTAGGCGAAATCAAGGAAGAGGTTTACTCCTTCCTGAAGGAGGGACAAGTACTGGAAGTCAACTGCTCCCGCGACATCAAGGCAATCGAGACCGACGCCAGGATCCTGCGAAACATTTTGTTCAACCTCATTTCCAATGCCAGCAAATACTCGGAAGCCGACACTACGATCCGGCTTAGCTGTCATTTGGAAGATGGCAATATCGTCATCAGCATCTCAGACCAGGGGATCGGCATACCTAAAGAAGATCAGAAGCATTTGTTCGACCGCTTCTTCAGGGCCAGCAATGCCGGCAACGTCCAGGGTACCGGATTGGGTCTCAACATAGTAAGACGCTATGTAGAGCTGCTCCAGGGCGACATTACTTTTACCAGCGACTACGGAAAAGGCAGTACATTTGTGATCACTATGCCTGTAAAGCAATAAAAACGCATGAAAAAGAAGATACTTCTTATTGAAGACAATGCAGAGGTAAGGGAAAACACCAACGAGATCCTCGAGCTCGCGGGATATAACGTACTGACAGCCCCCAATGGCCGGGTGGGCGTCGAACTGGCGCAGAAGGAGAAACCGGACCTCATCGTTTGCGATATCATGATGCCTGAGCTCGACGGCTATGGAGTGCTTCACATCCTGAACAAAAATGCGGAAACTGCGGGCATACCCTTCATTTTCCTCACGGCGAAAACAGAAAAGACAGACATCAGGAAGGGAATGAACCTCGGCGCCGATGATTATCTGACCAAACCGTTCGACGACACCGACCTTCTGAATGCGATCGAAGCCCGCCTGAGGAAGGCCGCCATGCAACAACAATTGTATGAGACTACGCCGGAAGGTCTGGATAACTTTATCAGTGATGCAAAGAAAGTATTGAACCTCAAAGACCTCTGCAAAGACAAAAAGGTCAAAACCTTTAAAAAGAAGGCGGAGCTATTTTCCGAAGGTGATACACCATTAAATATCTATTTCGTCAAATCCGGCAGCATCAAGGTCCACAAATCACATCCCGATGGCAAGGAGCTGATCACTAACATTTATCATGAGAACGACTTCTTCGGGTTCGAGCCTATACTCGAGGGGAATAACTACCAGGAGTCGGCGGTAGCGATGCAGGATTCCGAGGTGATCTCGATACCCAAACACGACTTCACGGCCTTGTTGCAATCGCATCCCGACGTATCGAAGAGTTTCATTGCGCTGCTGTGCAAGAAAGTCGCCGAGAAAGAAAAACAACTGCTGAACCTGGCCTATAACTCCGTAAGACAACGGACCGCTGAAGCGTTGTTAAAAGTACAGGATATGAAAGATGACAAGGAGAATATCCGCATCTCGCGAGACGATCTAGCACGGATGGTTGGCACGGCATCGGAATCTGTGATCAGGGTATTGTCCGACTTTAAGGATGAAGGGCTGATCGAGATAGATGGCGGGAAGATCAAGATCACACAACCTGCCAAACTGGAAAAAGTAGTGCGGTGGAATGTTGCGCGCTAGGCAATCTTCAGGGACGGTAATTTTATTGTCATCGTCGTGCCTTCTTTCACCTTCGATCGCACCTGGATAGTTCCGCCCAATTTGGTGACAAGGTGCTTGACCAGAAACAAGCCCAACCCCACTCCCACCTGCGTGTTATGCGCGCGATAAAAGATATCGAAAACCTTTGAACGGCTTCCTTTGGGAATTCCCAATCCATTATCCGCGACAACGAGACAAAAAGCGCCGGGAGCATCACGGATCCTGACGTAAATTCGTTTCTCCAGCTTTTCCGGATCGCTAAAAGCAATGGCATTGCCAATAAGATGTTTCAGGATTTGTGAAACGCAAAACCGTTCTACTGACGACAATCCGTTTTCTACCAAACATTCCATCGTGATCGCCCTGGCAAGCAGCTCAGGTTCATAAAATGACACCATCTCGTCGACGAGTTGTGAAGGATCCACGATCTCCGGCGCCATACAGTGTGCTTCGTTTGCAAGGTATTGCTGAAGTGACCGAATCAAATGATCTAGCTTGTCTGAACATTCGCCGATCATCCTCATACAATCGTTGGACTCGATTTGATCGGGATGGTCTTCTGCGAGCTTCACCAGGCCTTGTATCGTGGCCACTGGTCCTCTAAGGTCATGTGAGCAACTGTAAATAAATTTCTCGATGAGGTTTTTTGAATTTGCGTGTACCATAGCTAATGAGTTTGAGGGGTAATAAGATGTGATAACAATTTCTGAGTCATCGCACCATTTCGTCTTTTGTTTAGCTAAGGTCGCTTGGATAAACCGGGAATCCGAGAGTGTTTTTCCTATTTCACAAAATCAGAAAATCCCTGAGAAGTGACATCGGGTTTGATAGCTTCACCGAAAAACAATGATGAGTTCGTAAGGAAGGTGGATCGCCGGATGAGGCAAAACCGTATTCGACAAGATCAACGATCCAACAACTTGTTTATTGAATCTACGAGTACTCGCACCGTACAAGGTTTTGTGAGGTACTGACTTGCGCCGGCTCTGAGTCCAGTTTGTATGTCCTGGGCTGTCGCGCGGGCAGAAAGCATAATCACCGGTATTTCTCTATATCCCGGCATCGTTCGCAAGCGCTCCGTAAACTCAATTCCGCTCATCACGGGCATGACAACATCCGTGATCACGAGATCCGGTTTGAATCGGGGGAGACGATCGATGGCTTCCTTTCCGTTTGAAGCGATCATGACCTCGAATCCAAGATTCTCGAGAATATCCGACATGTTCTCCGCGAGAGCTTTCGTATCTTCGATCAAAAGGATTTTTTTCATCTCACCGGAAGCTTAACGACGAATTCGGACCCAACGCCCAGCAAGCTATTGAGAACCAGCTCGCCTTTCAGCGCGTCGACCGCCTTTCGTACAATCGAGAGCCCCAATCCGGTGCCACCGATCTGCTCGACGTTGTTTCCCCTTTTGAAGGGCTCGAAGATAGTATTCATCTCATCGGCCGGTATTCCTATACCCTGATCCTTGACCTTGATACAAACAGTACCAGCCTTCTTCTCCACATCTACGAAGACTGCCGTCCTGCCAGGTGAAAATTTTACCGCGTTCGTAAGCAAGTTCACAAAAATGTTACGGAGAAACTTTTCGTCGGACAAAATAAGCAGCGGACTCTCGCTGTATGTGGCATGAATGCTATGCGTGTTGCCGGTGCTGTGCTCCACTTCTTTTATGATCCCCTCCATGAAACCCTTTACATCGATCTCTACAGGGTTTACTTTCAATTTACCTGCCTCGGTTTTTCCAATGGTAAGGATATCATCCAGCAAAGTGATCATGAGCTGAACCTGTTTCTCTATGCCGCCCAGCTTGCTGGAGACCACTTCTGATGAAAGCTGTGAATGAAATTGCTTTACAAATCCGGCAGCAAGCTGGATCGTCGCCAGTGGTGTCCGGAACTCATGAGACGCCATTGAAACAAATTGGTTTTTCATCTCGACCAATCGCTTTTCCCGGAGAAGAGCCTGATTGAGCTCGCGCGTGTGCTCCTCCAGACGCTTTTGTCTCGTAATATCGCGAGCCATAATACAGACCTGGCTTACATCCCCCATGGCATTGAACACCGGGATATAGTCGACCACAAAACTGTATTCAACGTTGTCGATCAGATAGCTCGCCGAACAATTCCTCACTTGTTTTTCTCTGAGAACGCTCTCAAAAATAGATTGTATGCCCTGCCGGAGATCGCCTACGCCCAGACCGACGTAACGCTCACCTTTTTTAAGGGTGATGCCACGTGAAGAGGCAAAGTCCCTTGCGGCCCTGTTGAATACGAGGATCTTTCCCTGATCGTCCAGGATGATCAATGACATGTCCAGGTTTTCAAACACTGCCTCTATCTGAAATTCCTGTTTTTCTATGATCGATTCGGCATGCTTAAAGTACGTTACATCGGTCGACACACCTTCGATGCGAATAACATTTCCCTGATTATCCCTTACCGCATTTCCTCGGCTGAAGATCCAGCGGACCTTATTGTCGCGGGCGATGATCCGATAGGTGCATTCCGCAGTACCTTTCTCACTTAAAGTGCGATGGCATTTTTCCATAATATGGATATCTTCAGGATGAGTATAGTCGACCCAGAAAAAAGGCCGCGTTTCCAGCTCGCTCACCGGACGACCATATATGGCCTCGGCAGAATGACTAACGTAGTTCTTTCCATTGCCGGTAAGATCGAATGACCATACCACATCATTCAGGGATTTGAGAATAAAATCCGAATGCATGCCCGGCACATCCTCCCGGTGTGCATTCCTCGAAAATACATTTAGAAAGTTATAGAGACCGACATTGCCTATCGCTTCTTGTTTTATCCATTCGGACCATACGGGAGAAATTGATATAGATTTCATGCTCAACTATTTTACATTCTCAGACAAACAACTCATCAACTCGCGATCCCGCACTAAAGCATCTTCCTACAATTTTTTCCGTCATTCCATTTATGAAAAAGCGTAAAAAGTCACATTCATTTATTGGGCTAACAGGCACTACCAAAGTCGAAAAGAATTCACTCTGCGACCATGACTATTATCTTACCGAAAAATGATTTTGATCACCGAATCCTCAACGGCAAAGGACAATGTCCGTCACACCGTCATAAAACGAGTCTGTGGGAGGCAGGTGAATGATAAAAACACGGGCAATAAGAAAGATTCCGGAGACCACAAGCAATCCCGTTGTAATAAGTGCAGGTTTAAAATGAAGGCGGTTAACTGCCCACTGGAAAAATCCGGTAAAGCCCAGCATCACGGGAAGCGTTCCGGCACCAAACAACAGCATAAATAAAAATCCCTCAACAGGACCAGCCAGCGTAAGGCAATAGGTAAGCGCAAGAAAGGAAAGTCCGCAGGGTAAAATTCCATTCAGCGAACCCAGAAGAAAGACGGAGAACGCGCTTTTACTCGCAAGTATCGTCCGGAACAATTGTTTGACCTGATTGCTGATCTTACCCAGCGTTTTTGTTACCGTTTGAATCCTGAGGGGTGATTGTGCCATACCGATCGCGACGAGCGTGATGCCCAACAGTAAGGAAAGCAAATTCTGATACTTCAGAAATGGAAGGGCCAGACCGAAAGAGGCGACCACTGCTCCGAATATTCCGTAGGTAAGGATACGCCCCGCGTTGTACAGAAATCTATTCCTGAAAACCGATGGAGATAGTCTGGTGACACTCATGGCGAGTGGACTGCACATGCCCAGGCAGTGCAGGCTTCCGGTAAAACCCAATATGAGCGCCGTCCACTCCATCAGATGTAGATCACTTCCTCGTGGTAATACTCCTTGCCCGACATGGTCCAAAAGATCTTTGCACGATACATTCCCCGCTGGAGATCACTAATTTTAAACGACTGGACCTGGGCAGCAGACCTAAGGGAATAAGTCCGATCCATGTTCTTATTCGAAGGACAAAATAACTTCAGCTCGCCTTCTTCAACGTTCGCGCTAAACGACACCTGCAGCGAATCACCATCGGTTTTGCCGACCACCGGACGAACATTCAGATCCCGTGCGTTGGCGATCCGCCGGATTTGATCCTGGTACGCCAGCTCCTCCCTGTAATATTCCCCTGACACCAGGCTTACATCCTGCCGAACACAAACCGTAACCAATGTCCCAATGAACAGCGCAAAAAAAACAAAGGCTACAACAATCCACTTTCCGAAGTTCATATACAGTTCGTTTTAATTTCTTCTTGCATCAGACGGTTTTGAAACAGGGCCGATGAATTTCACCTTGACCGTTTCGATCAAATCATTCTCCCGGTATACACCTAGTCTTACCACCGTTCTTGCATTCGTGATCTTCGATGCCGGGATCCTGATAAAATAAACTCCCTTGGTGAAGCCTACCGCAGGCACAGTCCTTTGCTTTTTGTCGACCCTAACCAGTTACGCTCCCAAAGGCTCAGCTACCCTGATGTCAAGGGAAATGTCGTTGAAGGTCTTGTTGACACACTCGATGTTATAGAGGTTCGTAATAAAACCGTTCTCGCGCTGATACAGGGTGCCCGGCACTTTCAACACGGTAGTCTCAACATCCGATCTTGTAGCGAGGGCAAACCCGAGAACGGAGAGCAACACGACCAGCACCAACGAATAACCGATCACCCTGCCATTGATCAGTTTTTGCACCCCGTCCTTGATCGAGTTATAGGAGGCAAAGCGTATCAATCCCTTCGGCTTACCGATCTTCAGCATAACTTCGTCACAGGCATCGATGCAGGCCGTACAGTTGACACATTCCAGCTGAGTCCCATTGCGGATGTCTATCCCTGTAGGACAAACATGAACGCAAAGTTTGCAATCGATACAATCACCGCTACTTTTAATATCGATGGCCGGTTGCTTCTTCAGATGTCTCCTCGGCTCACCGCGCAACCAGTCGTAGGCGACAACGATGGACTCCTTTGTGAGCAACACACCCTGCAACCTTCCGTATGGGCAAACTGCAATACATGCCTGTTCACGGAATTTTGCAAACACGAAATAGAATATACCAGTGAATGCGATAAGACTAACAAATCCTGCGACGTTGTCGGCCGGCGAGCTGCTCACAATCGCCCACGTCTCCTGAATGCCTACCATATAAGCCAACACAGTGTGTGCGATCAAAATCGATATTGCAATAAAGATGAAATGCTTGAGCGTTTTCTTGCCCACCTTAGCAAGATTCCAGGGCTCCTTCGCCAATCTTCTCTGGGCCGATGCATCGCCTTCGATAAGGTATTCGATCTTGCGAAACACCATTTCCATAAATAATGTCTGCGGACACATCCAGCCGCACCACACGCGTCCAAAGACAACCGTAAACAGGATGATGAACACAAAGAATGTGATGAGCACGATCGCCAGAAGCACGAAGTCCTGTGGCCAGAAGGCTTGACCCAGGATCACAAACTTTCTCTCGAAAACATTCAGCAGAAGAAAAGGCTGTCCCCCTATTTTCAGAAATGGACCACCGAACAACAACGAAAGTAAAACAACCGTTACAAGGATCCTCCAGTTATGATATCTGCCCGATGGCTTCTTAGGATATATCCAGACCCTTTTTCCCTTCTCATCAACCGTCGCGATGCTGTCACGAAATTCATCCTCTTCATAGACCGAATTTTGAGACAACCGCTCCTTCCTGATATCATATCTGACCGCTCCTTCCATTTCCGTTATGACAATGTTTTATTACAATGATGCCTGAACATTCACACTATCCGCCCCCACAATGACTTCTTTGTATGGCTCACCCTGTGCTGCCTTTGCATTCTCGGGATTCGTTCCCTGCAAGCTCAAGACGAAGTAGGTTACGTCACGTACCTGCTGGGGGCTCAATCCTTTACCCCAGGCCGGCATTCCCTTCTCGACAACACCGTTCTTGATCGTACTGAAAACGTTCTTGATGTTTCCGCCGTGCAGCCAATACATATCCGTCAGGTTGGGTCCGATGGAATTACCACCGCCATCATTGCGATGACACGATCCGCAATTGTTATCCATAAAGACCTTCTGACCGGCCGCTATGATCGACGTAGAATCGCGGGAGAACACCAGTGCATTTTCGTCGATGACCGCCTGTGGCTGGCTGGCTTTTAACATTCGCGACTGCTCTTCGGCCATGGCAACCTCATACTCGTACTCGCAAATCGATAGCGGAAGTGAGCTCGCTACGTGAAACACGATGAGATAAACCACCGACCAGGCCACAGTTCCATAAAACAACCACTTCCACCAGGGAGGCAAATGGTTATCGAGCTCCCTGATGCCGTCGTAGCTGTGATCGAGCTCGATGGTTTGCTCCTGTTCTACAGGGACGGATGCATTCACCCTCTGTGAGAACCGGCTCCACCACGAAGGTCTCGGGACATAAGCCACACCCAACCGTTTTGCATTCTCTTGTTCGGCCTGAATGGTAAACATGCTGAGAACTTTTATGATGTAGAGACAGACGACCGCTACCAGCACCGCAACAATAAAGACAAGCGCCGATACGGTGTACAGGGGTAACATCGGATCGTTGAATGGATCAGTCCAAAATGATTGCGCCGACTTTTGGGTTTCCTGTCCGAAGACAAAAACCGACGAGAGCATCAGCATCAATGTTGTTAAAAATTTCCTGGTCATAGCTGCGAAGTTTTAATGGTGTCATTCTTGCCGGCTTCCTCGTCGACGGGTAAGCTTTTCATTTTCTCGATGAATTTCCTGTCGGTGGTAAACACCCAGAGAAGAAGGCAGAGAAAAAAGATGAAGAATATCACGAACGAGATCACCGGCCAGATGGCGATGTTGTCGATACTTTGGAGAACATTCTTATACATAGTTTCGTCGGTTATTGCTTGACGCTCAGGCAGGGGCTGCAACTACAGGCTGCCAGAGCCATAGGCTATTTCACTTGGTTATTACTTGCTGTGCGTTCGCCCTTAATATCAGAGCCCAGTCTTTGGAGATAGGAGATCAGCGCTATGATCTCCGCATCACTGGTCACTTCAATTCCGTCTGCCTTGAGCGACTTTGCGATCAGGTCTGCCTGCTCGTCGAGCTTTTCGTTGGCAATCTCTTCGAAGCCTTCTTCATACGGTACGCCTATCGTACGCAGTGCCGTGATCTTTCCCGAAGTCGTGCTTTTATCGATGACCTGTTCGAATAGCCACGGGTATGCCGGCATAATGGACCCGGTGGAAACCGCATCCGGTGCGAGCATGTGGTTATAGTGCCAGCTATTAGAATATTTGCCACCCAATCTGTGAAGATCCGGGCCTGTTCTCTTCGAGCCCCAGAGGAAAGGATGGTCGTACACAAATTCTCCGGCCTTCGAATACTCGCCGTAGCGCTCAGTCTCCGACCTGAAAGGCCTTACCATTTGTGTATGGCAGTTCACACAACCTTCACGGATGTAAATGTCGCGACCATGAAGCTCGAGTGGCGTATAGGGTTGCACGCTCGTGATGGTAGGCACGTTCGATTTGATGAGGAACGTTGGCACCATCTCGATAAATCCGCCGGCGAGGATGGCAATGAGCGAAAGCACGGTGAACAACACGGGCTTGTGCTCCAGCACGCGATGATGCCACCCACCAGTTCTTGCAACATACTCCTTCACCAGAGGTGCGGCCTCTGTTTCTTCATTGGCAACAAAGCTTCCTGCATAGGCAGTCTTAATGAGATTATAGGTCATGATGATTGCGCCGACGAGATACAATGCTCCACCCGTCGCGCGGAGTCCGTGCAGGGGAAGGATCTGAACGGTGGTCTCGAGAAAATTCTTGTACACGAGGAAACCTTCAGCGTTGAACTCTTTCCACATGAGACTTTGAACAACACCGGATACATACATCGGCAAAGCGTAGAAGATGATGCCGAGCGTGCCCAGCCAGAAGTGGACGTTGGCAAGCTTTGTCGAATAGAGGGTCGTATTCCACATTCTTGGCACTACCCAATACAACACCGCGAAGATCATAAAGCCATTCCAGCCCAATCCTCCAACGTGTACGTGCGCGACGATCCAATCCGTAAAGTGAGCAATCGCGTTGACATTCTTCAGCGACAGCAGCGGACCTTCGAGTGTAGCCATACCGTAGGCAGTGATGGCCACCACCATAAATTTCAGAACAGGATCTTCACGCACACGGTCCCAGGCGCCTCTCAGCGTGAGCAGTCCGTTAAGCATACCTCCCCAGGATGGAGCGATGAGCATGATCGAGAAAACAACGCCCAATGACTGAGCCCAGTCAGGCAATGAAGTATAGAGTAAATGGTGGGGACCTGCCCAGATATATATAAATATGAGTGACCAGAAGTGAATGATCGAAAGCCTGTACGAGTAAACCGGGCGATTGGCAGCCTTCGGAAGGAAGTAATACATGATGCCGAGGAACGGTGTCGTTAAAAAGAACGCCACCGCATTGTGTCCATACCACCACTGAACCAAAGCATCCTGCACGCCGGCATACCACGAATAACTTTTAAAAAGCGTTACCGGCATCTCGAAAGAGTTGACCACGTGCAGTACTGCTACCGTTACAAAAGTGGCAATGTAAAACCAGATCGCCACGTACATGTGTCGTTCCCTGCGCTTGATGATCGTTCCGATCATGTTCCACCCGAACACAACCCAGATCACCGTGATCGCAATGTCGATCGGCCACTCCAGCTCTGCATATTCTTTCGATGTCGTGATACCGAGTGGAAGCGTGATCGCGGCAGCCAGGATGATCAGCTGCCATCCCCAGAAATGGATCCAGCTCAGTGTGTCGCTGAACATTCGCGCCTTCAGTAGCCGCTGCAGGGAATAATAGACACCCGCGAACATCGCATTGCCCACAAAGGCAAAGATGATGGCATTGGTGTGCAGCGGACGGATCCGTCCGAACGTGGTGTACTGCGTATCAAAGTTGAAAATGGGATAAACCAATTGGATTGCCGCAGTAAGGCCAACAAGCATCCCGACCAATCCGAAGACAACAGTCGCGATCATAAAAGCCTTCACGATCTTGTTGTCATAGCTGAATTTTTCGATTTCCATAAATAAGCTTCAGGGTTTCTGATGATTCGGTGATAAAAGTAGAGGTGAACGACAACACCCATACTGACCGATGTTACCCGAAAAGCTGATTTTTGTCAGGATAGTACCGCTTGCATTCCTCTGCATAGAAATTTCCGACGCGTGAGCGTCACCTGACAACTATATCGTCTATCCACGCGTGTTATAAAAATCCGTTTCACAGAGAATCACGGAGCAAAGACACGGAGATACACGGAGGAAATTTTATTTGAATTTGGCATTTAGGGAAATGATGTTCGACACGAGTCCCGTCTGGCGGCTGTAGTGTCCGTAGCGGATCTCGAGCGTATTCAGTTTGGTCAGACCGAGAATTCCATCGGGTGAGACAATCCGAAACCCTGCGCCAGCAAAGTGACTGTCGAATTTCGACAGGTCGTAGTCGCTGGTGTAATAACGGTCGGCAACACTGTGCTTCTTATAGGCAGAGAAATAGTCGGCGGCCGTTTGATTATAATATCGATAAAAAGGACTCACGGATAAAAAGGGAGTGACCTTGATCGCGGTCTCTATCTCCGCCGTGTGACCCTTCAGCGACCAGTCATCCTGATAGTATCTGTAAAATGTTCTGATCACCATCATATCGCCCATGAAATAGTTCATCCTCACGCTCGCCGGGAATTTGAACCTGGTGCCGGGAAGGTTTTCGATGTCCACCGTATTGTCGTTGAAGTAAACCCTGTTGAAGGGCATGCTGAGAAAACCTTGCTGCCAGGCGAGATCGAGCAGAAAAAGAACCTGGAATCGTGTATTGATGATCTGCGAGCACGACCACGTAGCACTGTACGTGTTCCGAGAATCCATTCCCGTTTTCCGCCCCGCCCGTTCTTCAATCGGATATATCATCGTAACAAAGTCCTGATACGTTTGGAGCCGAACGCCTAACTGACGGCTTTTGTCTTTCGAGTCCTGATAGAAATTAACACCTCCGCCAATGGACAAATAATCGTACTCGGACGACAGGGAAAAGTTCGCGCCGACCGTAGTTCCTTTTTCTTCATTCGCCCTCGACCATGAAAGGCTGGGATAAATACGCTGGTCGCCGGAAGAAGCAGAGGAAACTGTCGTGGGATCGATCTTGTCCGACGACGCAGAAGTATACGTATCTACACCGAACTCGAAAGTATACGTGTTGATCCTGTTCCGGCTATCGGTCCTCGCCCAGCGCAGATCGATGGTGGTGGCAACGTCCGTGAGCTTCTCCGACCCTACCCCACCGGTAACCGCTGCGTTGTCGCCATTCTGATGATAGTAGCTCGTCACAAAATTTACTTCCTCCAACTTCAATTTTCGTTTCGCGTACTGCGTACTATCATCGCCCTGCGCAAAAGCACTCACGATAGACCAATAAAAAGCCAGTATTAAAAATGGGATCCGAATCATAAATCAATCACTAGTGGTTTTTCTTAATATTTAAACGACGCCCGGGTTAATCGCAGGGCCTGCATGAATAAAAATCATCAATCCTTTCTGTTCTAATCTCCCGTAGCATAGGGCGAACGTTCAACATAAATGTCCTTCACTTCTAAAATCTAAAGTCTAAAATCTTAAATCTGCCTTGCCGGCAGGTCCTGGATAACTTAGATCAAAGCCTGCTCCTCCCACAAACACCTCAATTACACCCGCACCCTCCTCCACTTTTTCCTCCATTGGCGCCGGCGGCTCCTTCGCGATAAAGCTGAAAGCTGTTCTCGAATTTTTGTCCTTTTCTCATCGACAGCTCCATCTCGGCATCGTTGAGGTAGACCTTCTGGTATTCCTTCACCGGCTTGCACGATGCGATCGACAGCACCGCCACCAGGGAAAGCAAATAGGATCTTGGTTTCATATAAAAATTAGCTGATTGAAATATTGTTGGAGGTAAATATTTTGTCGTGGTCATCGATGATGACGCAGGCGACATTCTTCATCTGGTTGATCATATGGAGCCCAGCCCCGACACCCATTACAGTCACAGGTGTTGCAAGCGCATCGCACAGTTCGGCAAACGGACTGATGACCGAGACACTCTTGATCCCGGTGACCGGCAAACCGGTCCTTGGGTTGATGGTGTGTGAATAGCGCTTTCCGCCGATCACGACAAACTTTTCATAGTCACCGGATGTCGCCACCGACATGTTTGTCAACGGCAGCCATGAGAATGGTTTTTTTGTATTCGGGTCGGCAATGCCGATCGTCCAGGGACTTCCACCTGGCTGAGTGCCCCAAACCGTAAGGTCTCCGGAAGCATTTACAACTCCGCCGGCAACGCCGAGCTCCACAAGAACTTTTTTTGCCCTGTCTGCCGCGTAACCTTTTCCTATTCCCCCAAACCCGATGCGCATGCCGGCGTTTTTCAACATAACGGAACCGTCTGCTTCATTCAGAATGATGTTCCTGTAGTCGATCAGGCGAACCGCCTTTCTCGCGACATCGGCATCCGGCAGCGACGTCATCGTGCGGTCGAAATTCCAGAGGCGTTTGTCAATCGAGCCATAGGTAATGTCAAAAGCACCCTGGGTGAGGTCGGATATCCGTACCGATCGTTTGATCAACTCAAAAACTTCGCGGTCCACTTTCACCGGTCCAGCACCTGCATGGCTATTGATCAGATTGGTTTGACTGTCGTCCCTGAATGTCGTCAGCAACGCCTCGATGCGTTGAATTTCCCTTATGGCTTCGTCGATGCAATGCGTGGCAAACGATTCATCTTCCGATACGACGGAGATATTGAACATGTTTCCCATCAGCTTCATCGCGCGCTTGTGTACCGCGGGAGCTTCGCCGGCAACAACACTATTTCGCATGCGCCTTCGAATTGATCTGGTCGATAAACTCCGCCGGCGACGCACCCTTGAAACCGTCCCACTCGGCGATCACTTTTCCTTCCGCATCGAGCAATAACGTCAGTGGAAATTTCCCGTGTGGATTGTATTTCTCGGCGAGCTTCTCGTTGTGCGCCTTTTGTTCTGCATCGAGCTGATTTTTCTTCAGACGCGGAAAGTCGGCACGCACCAACACCAGGTTCCCGGAGGCGTACGTCTGAAATTCGGCGTTATCAAAAACATCTCTTTTCATTTTGATGCACGGCGCACACCAGTCCGATCCGGAAAAGTTCAGGAGGATCATTTTATTATTTTCTTTGGCAACTTCCCGCGCCCGGTCGAAATCATTCAACCAGTCGGTCGTCGTAAAAAACGTGAGGCACGTAATGAATAACAAGGCCTTCATAAGCAATAGGTATTTTAGAATTCAGTTTAAAACAAAGTATCATGCGAGTCGCTGCAGTGACCCGTTACGAAAGAAAGAAAGAAAAGAGATCAGGCGCGTGGTGGTTGCCAGATGACCGCTGTAGTTGATCGCACAGGTCGTTCGTCGTATGCTACACCCTCTATTACCATCAGGAATCGATAATCCTGTGAAGCGTCGACGATGAGAGTATTTTGTACTGCCTGGAAAGTGACGAAGTGATGATGATGAGTCCGGAATGGCAGCTTCTTGTGATTCTGCATATCCTGATCGGCGTGATCCGAATCACCATAGTGTAAAAGGAGAAAGCTCAGCAGTGTAATGTCCGGAGTTTCTTTTTTATGTTCCCCGAAATGCGACCAGAGCGCTGGAATATTGGCAAAGTCCGACAGTTCGACATTGGAGAACAATGACTCGGCAAAGAAAATGCAACAGAGCAGTATGACTACCGGATTCCTCAGCATGGGGCGTTGGGCGCTAAATTTACCGCATTTCATGGATGAAACGAAACGAGCGATTGATTATTATGCCTCATAACACATCACCGGCACAAAGAATTCCCATTACGTTTCGAATATCACATTAACCGGCCACATGACAAAAATCACGGCCAGCAATGATAATACTCACGGCACACCAGCCCATCGTCAGCGATAATTGTGTCAGGGAGTTACTACTCCCGGAAGCAGAGAAAACGAACAGCGAAGAAACCAAATCGGGCTGGTAAGGGGCCCGTGATTGGTGTGGTTAGTTGGCGTTCCCCCGGCAATTGTCGGGGGACTTTTTTTTCTAACGAGTCATTGGGCGTGCCCCCGATCTCCGGCGCAATGCCCGCGCACATCGGGGTCGCGCTTTCCGCTACAAGCCATTCGGGGACCTTGGGGCCGTGAGGGCAAGTTATCACTGGCAGCGGCGACCAGGCAAAGATACTGTCACCATGCTTTCCACTGCAATCGCTCACGCGGGCTAATACGACGCTCTACCGTTCCTATTTTTTTGACTTGATCCGGATCACGCTCATCGAATGAGCCGGCACACGATACGTGGTTTGTTTCCTGACGTTCATCGCAGACGAAACAGGAACCACTGACCGCGGAGCCTCGAAAGTATTTTTATCGTCGGGTTTTCCTGCGAGCACCGTGAGCGTAGCGGAAGATGTCAGCGAAGCAAATGTCGAAAGGTCGATCATGACCGATGCTTCCGTTGATCCCGTATTCACGATCTTCACGATCACATCTCCCGATCTGCTATCCCGCACACACGACGATACAAGCGCTGGCTCATGATAACTTTCCCCGGTGACAATACCAGGATAGTAGCGATCACCCTGATGAACGGAGAACATTTGCTGCACATAATAATTAACAGTAGGGAGTACCGAGGTACCTGTAAAGTAGATGAGGTTCGGGTTCCATGACGTATGATCTTTACGTGCCAGCAACGGCGCATACGATGCCATCCTCACCACGTCGCCGTTGCGCTCCAGCGATGTCATGTACGCAGCTTCGGCCAACGCCGAACGTAACGTATTGTGACGATCCGCATCATGCGCAGCATATTCGCCAACATATACTTTGGAAGCATTGCGGTCATAGCTATCATAGCGCATCAAATTATCGAGGAACCACGACGGCTTTTCGTAGTAGTGCTCATCCACCATCGGCACAGCCAGCTCGTTGGCGATCTTCCATCCGCTGTCATAGTCCTCGCCTGAATGAAATGGTCCCACCGTCCCGATCAGCGTGATCTCGGGGTGCTTCGCCTTCACGGCGTCGTAGATCATCCTGAATCGTTCACGGAAGGCGGGCGTGATCTTATCTTCATTACCGATACCGAGATATTCCAGGTTGAATGGTGCCGGGTGACCTGCCGCAGCCCGCATGGCGCCCCACGGGGAAGTAGTGGGTCCGTTCGCATATTCGATCAGATCCAATATCTCCTCTATGTAAGCCGGCATCTCTTCCAGTGGTAATCCCCTTTGTCCGGTTCCACCAATCCGCCACGTACCCCCGGAATTCTGACAGCTTACCGCGGCCGCTACCACGGGCAAAGGCTTCGCGCCGATGTCTTCACAGAACTGAAAGTATTCATAGTAACCGAGGCCCACCGTCTGATGATAGTTCCAGATATTCCGTTGCCCGATGCGTTGCTCTATCGGGCCAATGGTATTTTTCCAGCGGTACATATTTCCCAGACCATCGCCATGCACCAGACATCCTCCCGGAAAACGCATGAACTTCGGCTTCAACGCGGCGATCGCCTCTGCGAGATCGGCTCTCATGCCGTTCGGTCTGCCCCGGAAGGTCTTCTTTGGAAAAAGAGAAACGACATCGATCGCGAACTTGCCGCGCGCCTTTGCGAGTATGACCAGCTGAGCACTATCGGCGCTTTGTGAAGCGGTGATCGTCATGCCATATTTCTTCCAGTTATCCGAGTCCGAAGAAAACGACGCTGTGCCGATCTTCTCGCCTTTCCGGGTCCGGAGCTGCACCTCGAAAGGAATAGAATGCCCGGAACCCTGACGTATGAAAGCAGAAAAGTCATAGGTCTCTCCTCCCTTCACGGCAATGCCATCGAAACCTCCGTTCAAAAGCCCCACCCCTTCTTCACCCGCTTCTTCCACGGTGATCACAGCATAGTGAGGATTGTTTTCGTGTATGGGTGTGCTCGTCTCCAGCGACATGGTTCCGTAGCCATAACCCTTTGTCGTAAATTGCCAGGCAGTAAAGGCATTCCACTTCGACTCGTCGCGCCACTGATCCACATCGCTGGGACTATATTCGAAAGATCGGTTCTGGATCAGCTCCGCATACAGGCCTCCATCCGCGGCATAGCTGATGTCCTCGAAGAAGATACCGAACAGATCGGGGCTGATCTCTTTCGGCTTTGAGGTGCCCTTCACCTGCGACCACACCATTCCCGGAAGCGCTCCAAGAAAAATGATCATCCGTAGTATTCGTAAAAAGGTTCTGTCTGTTGTGTGCATTGAATGGTGCGTGTAGATGGTACATGACTTCGGCAGCGCATTCTTTTAAAAAGCTCCAAAATCGGTTTCAATAATTAGTGTACTTAATACACTTACAATTATAGAAAACTATAACTTCAAAGTCAATCAATAAAAACCCTGACTCTTAAAATTTACCGTAGCTTTACTGTAAAGCTTAATCAACCACCTGATCAAGTGAAAGACTTTACCGACCTCCTTCTCCAGATCATTATCAATGACATTTTCATCGGTTTCGGATTTTATACGATCCTTTATGTGCTCATAGCCATTGTTACAAAACACGCGGAGCCATTGGAGATCCTGGACCGAAGCTCGATCAGATTCATCATCTTCACCGGCATAGTTTATTTGCTGGCAACCGTGGTGTGGGTAGTCACCTCAGTTGAGGACACTAGCGCCATCACCGGCCGGGGACAATTTTGGTGGCTACCATGGATGCAGTCCCTGCTTTGGATCGCGCTCACCCAGCTGTTTTGGATAAAAAAGATAAGAACTATAAAATTGCTGCGACTCGTCCTCGCCATCCCGTTCATCCTTTCATATGAACGATTTGTGATCCTCGTCACCTCCCTGCATCGTGACTACGTACCGACATCATGGACGATA
>CBHTUB010000027.1:0-23969 GCA_966095595.1 uncultured Chryseosolibacter sp.
TAGCCATGGCGGAGGTTTTTTCCGCCGAAATCAAGATCGTGCCATTGATTGATGTTAAATCGTCTCCAACGCGTGCTGCCTCTTGGTTCCTGTTGTCTGTATTGGATCCAGAGCCATTGCGAGATCATATCCGTCTGCGCCAGAAAACCCACATCATTCAGCTCAAGCTCGGGTGAAGACCATAACACCCCCACATCGCCTATGATGTTGCCACTTTTCCTGCCCAACATTACCTGTCCTCCCGTACCGGTCAGTGAAGTTCTATTCGGATCATATTCGGTGTGATGATTATCAGGCCGCTGAAAATAACGCTCCGACGACAGCTGTGTCAGGGAGATCGCTTCCCTGCGTCCTTCCACACGACTGAACAATCCTCGTGTGCTGACATAATATTTTCGCTCCTTCCAGTGATGAAGGAAGTCAACTCCGGCCGAGTAAGCATCCCTATGCATCCAGTCCAGCTCGTCGGTATCGATCTTTCTATTCACGGATGTAAACATTCCTCCCACGACTGTATTTCCCTTGTTGATGTCCTGCTGGGCACGCGCAACAAGATAATTGGTCAAAGGTTCTACTTGCTCCCGGTGGCGATAGCCTGCGCTGTCTACTTCAGCATACTCGCGTTCAGTGACGCTTTCGAGAAGGCCCCACGAAAATCCTCTTTTGTTTTTTCCGGTGAGCTTTGCCGCACCGAGAATGGTGGTCTTTTTATAAGGCTCCACAAATTCGGGGACATCGTCGCTGCCCGATGCATCTGTGTCGATCCACCGCTGCGGCGGGCGTCCTATCCGCCGCGAGTAGAACAACATATTATCGGTGCGCTGATTGGCGGGGAAACTCAGGATGTTGTTGCCCTCGATAAAAAATGGCCTTCGCTCCTGGAAGAACAATTCGAACGCCGTGAGATTCACCTGCGAAGGATCGGCTTCTACCTGACCAAAATCCGGATTGACAGTCAGGTCGAGCGTGATATCGCTTGTGACCCCGATCTTTGCATCCAGTCCTGCAGTCAGGTCTGACGACTTTCCGTCGAGATAGGGATTACCTTCTTCCTTTTCAAAACTTTCCGTCTTTGCAACGAGGTACGGCTGGACTTCAAGTTGTTTCTGCGGCCTCACTCCCTTGATGCCCCGAAGATCTCCGAACAAGTGTACCCATCCCGGTGCACCCGGCGGTATATATTGCCATACAGAGCGTTCCTGATTCCTGAAAAATAATCGCGTTACCTGTATGCCCCAGATCAGCTCCTCTTTATTTGTAAAACGTAATTGGCTAAGCGGGATCCGAACTTCTGCGATCCATCCCTCGTCATCTATGCTCGTCCTGAGATACCAGATCGGATCCCAGCTTGCGTCCCAGTCATCACCATTGTTGGAAACATATTCATCTCCCTTGACGCCGGAAACGGAGGAAGTAAAAGAAAAAGCGGTACGCTTATCATAATAGCTATCGATGTTTATCTCCACCCAATCCCCGTCGAAGCCGTCACGCCTCGACATCCTGCTGACAATGCTGGCAGGATCAGGATCAAGGTTTTTGAATCCGATGTAGAGATTCTTCTCGTCGTAAAGGATCTTGAATTTTGTTTGCACCGATGCAGGTTTGCCGGGATCAGGACTTACCTGTCGGAAATCTCCGCCGGCCCACTGTACTTGCTGCCATGCAGGGTCATCCAGTTTTCCATCGATCTGTGGGGCAGCGCCCGCCAGCCTGGCCGTGAAGTAGGATTTGATTGAATCGTTCTGCGCAATAACACTACTGGATATGCACATCAGGACCGCAGAGAGCAGGGACTTCATTGGGATAAAGATAGGGTTTTCTCCCTAACGACGGGGTACCTCGTATTGTTGTTTACACGTGCGGCAGTAAACAACATTTGAACGTCACAAAATATCTGACAAACGTTATTTCCGGAGATGGTAGGCTTTTGGCTTCGTGAATGCCCTTAGTCCGATGTGCGACAGCGTGGCGCCAAAACCTGAATTATTTCGTCCGCTCCAGGGCACGGCGGCACTGACACGGTCACAGCAATTCCAATAACCCGTGCCCGCGTTGATTCGTTCAATGATCTTTTCCGCCCGTTCCTGACTCGAGCTATATACACCTGCGGTGAGGCCATATTCGGTGTCCTGCATCAGCGCTACTGCTTCGTCATCGCTTCTCACCTTCATGAGGCCGATGATCGGCCCGAACGATTCTTCGCGCATCACACTCATGCTGTTGTTCACATCGGTAAGAATGGTGGGCTCGAAGTAGTAGCCTTTGCCATCGATCCTTTTTCCGCCATGAACAAGCTTTGCTCCCCGGTCCAACGCCTGGCTTACCTGCCGTTCCAGCACCTGGAGCTGATCCTTGCGTGTCAACGGCCCAATGTAGACCCCGGCCTCGTCCGGCTTGCCGATCTTCCATGACCTGACCTCCTTCACAAACTCATCGAGATAGGATTCATAGACTTTCTCATGAACATAGATACGTTCCACGGCACAGCAACTTTGACCATTGTTGTAAAACGCACCGTCAGCAGTGCCGGCGGCAACGGCCTTGACGTCTGTAATGTCATCAGCGATGTAAAGAGGATCCTTACCCCCGAGCTCGCATTGACAGGGCACCATTTTAGAGGCCACCCGCTCATAGATATACTTGCCAGTTTTATAGGAGCCCGTAAAAAAGTAGCCATTGAAAGGCAGGTCGAGAAGGATTTCCCCCGTTTCTTTCGCACCGATGGCAACCTGAAACACATCGTCCGGGACTCCCGCCTTCCTGAGCAGACGTTCCACCTCGAGACCGGTAAGTGTGGCAAATTCGGATGGTTTGTACATTACGGCATTTCCGGCGAGCAAAGCTGGAATGTAAACGTTGACGCCTACCAGATAGGGATAATTCCACGCGGAAATGTTGCAGATCACCCCGAGCGCCTCATAGACAATTTTCTCGACCATGTTCTTCTCTTCCGTCATGATCTCTGGAGAAAGGTACTTCGAGGCATTATCGGCGATCCACTTGATCCGTGTTCGTGCCCCGTTCACTTCGTTGCGCGATTGTTGTAACGGTTTTCCTACCTCGGATGTAAGTATTGCTGCGAGTGTCTCTATTTCCTCACCCAGCAGCTCCGAGAATTTTCGTATCACAGCGACACGCGACTCCAGGGATTGCCTTTCCCATTGGACCTGACCACTGCGAAGCTTTTCGAATTTCCTGTCCAGAGAAGCCTTGTTGTCCTCTGCTACTTCCCTGATGATTTCCTCTGTTGCCGGATTAACGATCTTCATATTGCACGGTTACTTGCTTCTTACTGCTTCGAGAAAGGTTGCCTTCACATTTTTTGAGAACGGACTTTCCTGGTTCGTCATCCGCTCAGGGTGCCACTGTACCAACATCATGAAGGGTTTGTCTTCGGGGTTCTTCCATTCCAATCCTTCAACCACTCCATCATGGGAAATCGCATTACAAACAAGATCCGGCGCTACCAGCTCTGCGCTCTGGTGATGTGCGCTGTTGATCTCCCCCATTTCGGCGTTCACGATCCTGCTCAGCGCGCTTGTCTGATCTACCCGAACGGTATGATAGCGATCTTTCCCTGCAGCCTTCGAATGGTTGAATTTTCCGAACGATGGAATGTCCGGTATCAACGTGCCGCCAAAGTATACATTGGCGACCTGCAGACCGCGACAAATTCCAAGAACGGGTAGTCTATGCTTCTGGGCATAGTCGAGAACCTTGAACTCCACCTCGTCGCGTTTCTCGTTCACATCGTCTTTGTGGCAATACGGCAAATACTCCGGTTTCCCATAGTATCGCGGATGCACATCCTCGCCGCCGGTAAGCAATATGCCATCACATTTTTCGAGCTGACCGATAGAATCATCATCATAACCGATCTTTACGGGCTCCACGTTTCCTTCAGCCGATATCCAATTCGCGTAGGCATCGTACTTGCTGCAATCCGTCACAGCAATCTTCATCTTATTCATTACAGTGCTGTTGTATAAAGTTGTTTAAAATCTTCCCTCGTCACAGGTTTAGGATTATTGGGATGGGCGAAATCGGCGATGGCAAGATCGGCAAGCGTCTCCACATGCTCCTGCTTCACACCTATCTCGCGCAATTTATGCGGTATTTTGATCCTGGAGTTGAGATCGAATAAATACTTTACGACACCTTTTCCATTTTCATCCTTCAACTCGAGCACACGCGCGATCCTCCTGAATTTCTCCTCGAATCCCGCAATATTGAACTCCATTCCATAGGGAATATTAACGGCATTGGCCAAACCATGGTGCGTATCGAGCAACGACGAAAGCGGGTGTGCCAGCGAGTGTACCACGCCAAGACCTTTCTGAAATGCAACGGCCCCCATCAGGGAAGCGATCAGCATCTTGCTGCGGCTCTCGATATCTGGCTTATTTACTGCCCGCTCCAGTGATTGATGTATAAGCGAAATCCCTTCCAGAGCGATACCTTCACAAAGGGGATGCGGCATCTTCGCGAGGTAGGCCTCCATGTTGTGGGTCAGGGCATCCATACCCGTAGCCGCAGAGATGAACGGCGGCAGCTCCAACGTCAGCAAGGGATCGGCGAATATGATCTTTGCCAGAAGCTTTGGCGAAAAGAGTATTTTTTTCTGATGCGTGACGTCGTCGGCAATGATGGCACTGCGTCCGACCTCACTGCCTGTTCCCGCTGTTGTAGGAATCGTGATGAAATGAGGGACGTCATTGGTAACATAGACATCTCCGCCAATGAGGTCGTCATACTTGAAGAGGTCTTCACGGTGATTGATCCTTAAAACGATGGCGCGCGCAACATCGAGCGCCGCACCGCCACCAATGCCTATGACAGAATCGCGATCCGTTTTATCGAAGACATCGGTTCCCTTATACACGTCCGACTTCACCGGATTTTTATGAATGTCCGGGAAGACTTCCACCGAAATACGGGACTTACTTAGATCACTCGCTATGTCCCTGAAAAAGCCCAGCTGTGCAACCGTCGGGTCGGTGACGACGAGCGGTCTCTTTAAATTATTTTTTTTCAGATAGTCCGGCAGCTCCCTGCTCGAGCCGGCACCGAATCGAATCGTTGTCGGGAAGTTGTATTGATAGATCTTGTCAAATGTCATAAATATCGGTATGGTTATCAGATGATCTCAAAGTAACGGCGATATTCCCAATCGGTAACCGCTTTCAAATGTTGTCTCCACTCCCACTCGCGTGTCCGGACGTAGTGGTCAACGAATTTTTCGCCCAGGATCTCCTTTGCAACGGAAGAAGCTTTCATCAATTGTGTTGCCTCGAACAGGTTGGCCGGCAAAACACCAAAGGATGTGTCGCGATATCCATTGCCATTTGTAGCCGCCTGGAGTCTCAGCTTGTTCCTGACGCCATACAACCCACTGGCCAGGCAAGCTGCCATTGCCAGATAGGGATTTACATCGGAACCGATCACCCGCGTTTCCAGCCGCGACGATTTGCTTCCGCCCGGCAACGCACGGAGGGCAACGGTGCGGTTATCCACAGCCCAGGTCAGCGTTGTCGGAGCCCACGCACCTTCCACAAGTCTTTTGTAACTATTGATGGTCGGCGCATACATCGGCAGAAGATGTGGAAGGCAGTACAACTGGCCGGCTATATAGCTTTTCATCAATTCACTCATTCCGGCAGCATCTTTCTCGTCATGAAAGAGATTCCTGTTCTCTGACTTGGCCCATATGCTCTGATGAACATGACCGCCACAACCCGGAAGGTTCTCGCTGATCTTGGCCATAAACGTGGCCATGATGCCGTGCTTATAGGCGATCTCTTTTACTGCAGTTTTGAACAGCACTGCACGATCGGCAGCTTCAAGTGCGTCTGAATAAACGATGGCTGCCTCCAGCACACCCGGTCCTGTCTCGGTGTGCAGACCTTCAAGCGGAACGTCGAACTTTTTGAGAAGGTCGAACAGATCGGAGAAGAATGGGTTGACCAATGTACTGCGAAGTATCGAATACCCGAACATCCCCGGAGTAAGTGGTGTAAGGGATTTATAGTTTTTTTCCTGTGCCGAGCGCGGAGTCTCCGCAAAGTTGAACCATTCGAACTCCTGGGAAAAGATCGGACGATATCCGGCTTCATCCGCATCGGCAATCACCTTTCTCAGCAGTTGCCTCGGACAAACGTGAGCAGACCTCTTTTCATCCTCAGACAACTCACCAAGAAAGAACGGAAGATCATTCTCCCAGGGGATCTTTCTGAAAGTATTGATGTCAAGCCTGCAGGGAGCGTCGGGATAACCGGTGTGCCACCCTGTGTAAGTGCCGTTATCGTAGGCAACATCATTGGAGTCCCAACCGAAGATCACGTCACAAAACCCCGTATTTCCATCGATGACCGAGAGAAACTTTTCAACGGCGATGTACTTGCCACGGAGTATCCCATCGATGTCGGTAAAAGCGATCTTCACTTTTCCGGAAGGGTGATTCTTTACGTAATCAAGTATAGCCTCGGTTGTCATGCGGTAAAAATTAAGGTGTTCGCTCGACGGTCTTCCATCTGCTCAGCAATCTGAACAAAATAAAGCTTACGGCCAGGATACCACAAAATAGTAAAGCCAGCGAAATATTGTGGTATGCCATGGCAGCAAAAGAGACGACGGCGATAGCCAATGCGATGGCCGGCGTTACGGGATACCCGGGCACCCGGAAAGGTCTTTCCAAAAACGGTTCGTTCTTGCGCAGACGGAATAATGTCAGCATGGCGATGATGTATAATGCCAGAGCTCCAAAAACAGCAATGGTAATGATCTCGGATGTTCTTCCCGTAAGTAAAGCCAGCACGCCGATCAGCATGTTAATGATCAACGCATTTGCAGGGGTTTGAAATTTCGGGTGGATCCTGCCAAGCTGGTGGGGAGCGAAACCGACGCGGCCAAATTCAAAAGTCGAACGTCCCGCTGCGAGTATGAGACCGTGAAAGGATGCTATCAACCCAAAAAGGCCTATCGTGATCAGCAAGTGATAGAGTACGTTGTTGTTCCCGACAATATAACCCAGCGCCATCGGAAGCGGTGAATCGGAAGTCGAGCCATCGGACCGGTAAACGATGGATTCCCAGCCGGCTACGCCAACGGAAGCACAGAATGTTATGAGACAAAGGATAACAAGTGTCAATATCGCAGTTCCAAAACCAAGAAGTATGGTCCGCTTCGGGTTGACAGCCTCTTCGGCAACATTCGCGACACCTTCGATGCCGAGAAAAAACCATATTGCAAAAGGAACGGAGGCAAATACACCTGCCCAACCGTTTGGGAATGGGTTCTGAGCAAGCTTCGCAGAATCAAATGAAGGCAATGTAAGCGCAGCAAAAAATAAGAGCTCACCCACCGCAAGAATGGTGATCAGCAGCTCGAATCTTGCAGCGGCCCGAACACCGTAAACATTAAGTGCAGTAAAAACAACATAGCCTATAATGGCAATTGCGAGTATCGGGATATCTGGAAAAAACAAATTGAAATAGGCCCCGATGGCAAAGGCGATCGCAGGAGGAGCAAAAATGAATTCAATATTCTGGGCCATCCCGGCGATAAAACCAACGTCTGCTCCGAATGCACGCGTAGCGTAATCGAAAACACCTCCCGCTTTTGGAATGGCACACGAAAGCTCGGCATAGCTGAATGTAAAAGCGATGTAAAGAATGATGATAAACAACGTGGCTATGGCGAGTCCGAGTGTTCCTCCCTTTTCTAAACCCAGGTTCCACCCAAAATACATCCCCGAGATGACATACCCCACGCCAAGTCCCCAGACCATAAACGGGGTGAGAATCTTCTTGAACTCCTGTTTGGATAACGTCATGGTCCTGTCTATGATCCTTTATGTGATCATAAAATACAGGAAAAAACTTTGCCAACAGATGGTTTGCAGGCGTATTTCGGCAGACCGAAGAAAATTTATCAGTTTACACGACCCTGTTCTGTCTCCGAGCCGGTAGTTCGCCTTCCTCCCTTGACAGTATTACTGCCAAAATTTTTGGTGAGTGAAATACGGACTACCCGTGGCTCGAACTTCAGGCGCCCGCGCTGATGCAAGTTAATGTCGTCATTATCGAGCCTGAAACGGTACATATCCGTCCAGAAGATATCGCTTACGTTTATCTTTAAGCTACCGGAGTTGTTCGCAAACTTCTTCTGGATTCCGCAACTGATATTCGTGAAAGACGATGCGCGCTGCAGTCCGAACAGGGATGGTGAAAAATAGAATGCGCTGACCTGCGACGAATAACCTTTGCCAAGCTCGAAAGAACTGGTCATGTTACCCTGGCCGGAGCCCTGTTCCACACGGACCGCAGAGCCAAAATATTCCGTGTCGACGCGCTGGAAGATACCGAGCAAATTGGCCTGCACTTCCCACCATTTCGTTATGTCGACCGGACAACTGAGCGAGAGGGAATAAGTCTGCACCTTGTCGAGATTCGAGGAGAAATAGTACGTCTTCTGATCTTCAGGATCGTAACGTGCCTGGAAGCGCGCTATGTAATCATTATCGAGGCTGTACTTCAACGCCGTGATGAATTGCTTGTGACTATACGTAGCCGTTACATTATGGGTAATGGCAGGTTTCAGCCTGGGATTGCCCGAGAAGTAGGTGAAGGGGTCCATAAAGACCACGAAGGGCGCAATATCCTTGTACGACGGTCTGGTAATGCGTTTACCATATGAAAATTGCAATGACTTATCTTTCGATAGCTGCCGGGTGATAAACGCCGACGGGAATACCGTCCAGAAATTCAGATCGAAGATCTTGTCCTCCTGCACCGTCCTTATTTCCATATCCGTGCTTTCGGCCCGGAGCCCACCCTGGAACTTTGTCTTTTCATCGATGCTGAATGCGGCGTTTGCGTATGCCGCCATCACATCGTCGGACATGTTGTAATCCTGTGTAAAAGCCGGATTTACCTCCCAGTCTCCCTCGACGCGCTCCTGAACGATCACATCGTTCGATAACCGTGAGATCGTCAGCTTTCCGCCGGTTTCCAATTTCACTTTTCCGATGGTTTGCTCGAGATCTGCCTTCACTACCGCCATCCTTATCGGTGTCAGCTTTGAAATATCGATCTCCTGCTGCGAGGTCGAGTCATTGTTGTAATACTCAAAATTGTTTTTGTAGTAATGCGGGTTGTCGTCGTGATAATACAGATAATCCATATCGACGGTGAATGCGCCACCGTTGACGAGGGTGCGTCTGAGGTTCACGTTACCCATCATATGCTTCCACTGATTTCTTTCGATGTCGTTCAGGAGAATTGCAGAATTTGGTGTGCCCGAAAGATCCGTTTTCGAATCGTTAATGGCCTCCATGGTCCACTTGTTGTCGAAGCTTGATACCTGGGCTCCGAGAATTGTTTTTTGACCGATGTTGAACTCGGCGCCCGCACTCGCACGATGCACAAGTGTCTCCGCATATCTGTTGCTGATGGTTGCCGTACTTCGCTCCCTGCTCCGATCGACACTCCAGAAGCTGAACTCCTGCCACAGGTGATTGTAGTTCACTGAATATTCTGCAAAATAGCTCGCCTTTGCATTACGGTGATTGATGCGAAAAGAACCCGAAGGTTTTTCGTACCATCCATAGCCCATCGTCAACGTATATGATCCGTTCGTTCCAACTTCCGGACTCTTTTTGGTAATGATATTGATGATACCGGCATCGCCTTCCGCATCGAACCTCGACGACGGGTTGCTAATGATCTCTATCTTCTCCACCGTGTTCGCATTCATGCCTCCGAGCTGCTGAACAATCGCATCCATCGGTATCCGCTGGATCTTTCCGTTGATCATCACCAGCACGCCCTGCTTTCCGATAAGTGAAATCGAGTTTGCCTGACGGTTGTAGGTGATTCCCGGTGATCGCTGCAACACTTCGAGCACAGTGTTGCCCGCAGACGTTATGCTGTTCTCTACGTTTACAACGAGCTTGTCGATATGCTGTTCAAAGAGCGGGCGTTCCGCACTGACCGTTACTTCCTTCAATTGCGTCGACGTCTCCTTCAGGATCATCGGCTGAAGATAAACAGGCGTTGACGTTACATCGAAGGCGCTGGTGAACTGTTTTTCGAAACCAACCATCGAAGCAACGATCAGAAATCTTCCGGGCTGGACTTCATTGAATTGAAACGTTCCTTTGTTGTCTGCAACAATGCCTTTTACCAAAACGGAATCCTGAGCACTCAGCAAGAGGATATTCACGGCAGGGATCTCGATCCCGCCTTCGCTTTTAATGGCACCCGACACCCTCGTCTGCGAGAACGTCTGAGAAATAGAAAGAAGAAAAATGACAGGGATTAACGGAACACGGCTCAACGAAACCGCATATCCAATTCGGACTGGAGTCAACATAAGCGGGGTTTATGTCCGGATGTAACGCCTTTTTAATTTGCCCTGGATGTGTCTGTAGCAACTGCCAGGTCTTTATCCCAGTGGGAACCGATGCTTGATCTGGGTGTGCCGTAAAGTAAAGCGAATTTATCGTATAAGATGATCAAAACCTATAGTACTTTTTTACTATTCGATCTCACGCATCAATCGCTCGTAGAAGGACAATGTCAGGCCGAAGCTCTCGAGACTTACCCGTTCATCGATGCCATGGAAACCGATGGGGTCAACCATGGGACTGAACTTGATGATATTGTCCGAGACCTCTGTAAAATAACGTGAGTCTGTTGCCGCGATCATCAGGAACGGGCTTGGGATGATATCCTCGTGTGTTTTGCTGATCACGTCCTTCACTTTTTTATATCCGTAGCTTTCCTGTGATGTGACAGCCGTTGCTTCCCTGATCTTTCCCTTCGCGCGGATGGACACGCGATCGTCACCGATGATCCCGCGGATCTTTCCGATCACGTCTTCCGAACGGTCACCGGGCAGTAATCGGATATTGATGGTCGCTGTAGCAACAGTAGGCACTACGTTGTCCTTGATACCCGAATTGAATATTGTCGGAGCAAGCGTGGTCCGGATCATGGCATTTCCGGTGTTGGTTTGTTCGTAAATGTTATGTACGACCGGCGTGAACAGCCATAGGTTGGCGAAGACCATCTTGTAGGTGAAAGGCATCTCGGGACCGACCGCATCAATAAAACCTTCGGTCGACGGAGAAAAACGTGCTTCGAAGTTCTCTTTCCGCAACTTTGTTATCGCCCCGGTGAGGATATCGATAGCGGTTTCCGGTTCCGGCATTGCGGAGTGCCCGCCATTCTTTTCCACTTTCAATTCAAGCGACATGGCTCCCTTCTCCGACGTTCCCAGTAACGCCACCGAACGGTTCTCGAGGCCAGGTATCTTCTCGCGTGTGATGATGCCTCCCTCGTCAAGAACAAGATCCGCTTTGATGCCGCGTGACTTCAACAGCGATGCCATTGCGATGGCTCCTGTACCCTGCACCTCTTCGTTATGGCCAAAGGCGAAGTAGATCGTACGACTGGGTTGAAAACCTTCTGCCAACAGTTTCTCTGCCGCCTCCATGATACTTACAAGATTGATCTTATCGTCTGCAGAGCCTCTGCCCCAGATGAAATTGTCTCTGACCTGCGCCTTGAAGGGATCGCTCGTCCACATCGACTTTGTGTCCTCCTCTATCGGCACAACGTCCTGATGCGCCATCAGCACAATCGGATTGACACTGCTGTTCTTTCCCTCCCAGGTAAAAAGCAACGAATAACCATCCACGATCTCGCGCCTGAGCTTCTGATGGACGAGCGGATACGTCTGCTCCAGAAACCTGCGAAACCCCGTAAACTGCGCAGAGTCAAACTTTGAGGAATCTTCGTAGGAGATCGTCCGATACGAGATGGCATCCGACAAATGCGCGATTGCCATAGCGGAAGGCGGCAGCGGCTTATCGGCTGTAACACTTTCCCGATCGGACGTAAACATGACGGTATTGAACAGGATGATTGCCACCAGAAGGACAACCACACCAGACAGAATGAGTAAAAGGCGTTTGATCATATCTTAATGCCGGCAATTACGTAAATTCTATCGGCTTCATCAGCTTGATCAGCCGCCAGTTTTGGCACTATTTTAATGATCAAATCCACAAACAGATCTGAAATGGCTGAAAATATCACGATCGTTAACTCCGGTTCCGAAATGTTCAGGAACTCCAGATCCCTTCGATGGGTCGAAGAATTCTCAAGGTACCTGGACTCCAAATTTACGATTCCCGGCACAAATATCCGCTTCGGCCTCGACCCGATCATGAGCCTCTTTCCGGTGGTCGGTGATCTTGCAACGTATATTATTTCAGGGGTCTTGATTTACACGATGTACAATCACGGCGCCAGTCGGAAGGTGGTCATCAAAATGATCATGAACTCCACGCTCGACGCGATCATAGGTGCCATTCCCGTCGTCGGCACATTCTTCGATGTTTTTTACCGCTCGAACGATCGGAACGTCCGGTTGTTGAAAGAGCATTACTTCGAAGGCAAACATCAGGGTTCTGGAAACGGAATTATTCTCGTCGTGGCGATATGTGCTTTTTTACTGATTGCTGCCGCCTTCTTCGGAATGTATAAATTACTCGAAGCCATTTTTTGATCTGCCGAACGCAGAACCGTTCGAAAACTGCTATAATTGCAGCGATATTATTTTTCGTTACAATGGTAGATTTCGCGCAAGCTTCTCTCAGTAAGTTGATCATTCATAAAGTCGGCAACCGACTCCTCGAAGAGAAAGCCTCCCTATCGAACACCCAGATCGATATTACCCGGCACGAAGACTTGTCCGGTGTTCTTCTCACCTATTTCCTTTCCCATTTTAAAGAACCGGTGTATTACAATTTTCACCACGTATCCTCGCTGGACCTGAACGAGATCTACTCGATCGCCACCGAGCTCTTCGAATCGACACGCGGATTCGTCAAAAAATCGAAGGACATCGCGAATATCCTGTACGAGTACTCCAATCATCCCAAAATAAAGGGAGGCGAGTTGTACGTTGCCGTGTTCGAAGATTGCAAGATCAACAACGAATACGCGGATGTGATCGGCATCTTCAAATCGGAGAACAAGGATGTTTTCATCAAGGTCACGGAAGACGAGGAGAGCTTTCAGGTCAATCACGACGAAGGTATCAACATCAAAAAACTCGATAAGGGTTGCCTGATCTTCAATATTGACGCGGACGACGGTTACAGGGTGATGATTGTCGACAACCAAAGCTCCACCGAGGCCCAATACTGGAAAGATGAATTCCTGAAACTGAAACCCGTATCGGATAACTACTTCCAGACAAAAAACTATTTATCCCTTGCAAAGTCATTCGTGACAGAACGGCTCGATGATGAATTCGAAGTTTCCAAAGCCGACCAGATCGACTACCTCAACCGTTCCATCGACTATTTCAAAAAGAACGAACAGTTCAACGAAAAGGATTTTGCAACGGCGGTCTTCGAACACACCGAAGTGATCAAATCATTCAAACGATTCAAAACGGATTTTGAAAACGAGAACGATCTCGACATTGTCAGCGAGTTCGACATATCGACCTCCGCAGTGAAGAAGCAATCCAGGGTGTTTAAAAGTGTGCTGAAGCTCGACAGTAATTTTCATGTATACATACACGGTGACAAGGAGCTGATTGAAAAAGGAGTCGATCCTGACGGCAGGAAATATTACAAGCTGTATTATCACAACGAATCGTGATCAGGCTTCCGCCTCGAGCAGGTCGTTCGTGGCCTTTCGGAGAAAACACTGGTGTATTTTGGCGATCAGTGAGTCGAACTCGAACGGCTTTTCCAAAAATTCATCTGCCCCTGAATCCGAAGCCAGAACCCGCAGGCCAGGCGTTGCAGACAACATCAGCACCATTATCTTTTTGTTTTGTGCCTTGATCCACTTGCAGATCTCGAGGCCATTGAGTCCGGGAAGGATCACATCAAGGATGAATAGATCCGGCAGGTCATCGATCATATCAAAGACCTTGTAGGCGTCAGCCGCCGCACCTACGTCAAACCCTTTTTTCCTAAGGAAGGTTACCAGAAGGTTCTGAACTACCGGGTCGTCGTCGATAATATGAATCCGTTTACCCATGTTCGGTTTTCTTAGCAATGCCGTAAAAACCATACCCCGACAACTACCTTCACCTCAGGTGCCTTATCTTAAAAGAAAACGGAAGTTGTGGAAAAAAGGACACAGCGACATACGCCTGAAACCGTGAGCACCGGGTTTCGGGTGATTGAGATAACGTCCTTAACTGCGAACTGAAAGCGCGTGCCTCGGTGACTCATCAATCACGAAATGCTCTCAAGCTGCGACTCCTGAACATGTACAAAGTACTCACGCGGTGTCTTCCCCGTGCACTTCTTGAAAGCTCTGTTGAAGGTGGTCTTTGAGCTGAACCCTACCTCCATGGCAAGCGCAAGGAACGTGTAATTTCTGTATTGATCGGAAGTGATCATCGACTTGAAATCGGCGATGCGGTATTCATTTATAAAATCGAAGAAATTTTTGTTGTACCCATCGTTGATCACCCACGACAACGTGTGGACGCTCACCTTCATCAGATCGGCAAGGTCCTGCAGACATAAACCGGAATTCAGATGAGGTTTTTGGGACCTCATGATCTCTGTAAGCGAGGTCTTAAGCACTTCAAGTTCCTTCCTCTCATGACCAGTTTTTGCCGGAATAGCCTGCTCGCCAGGTCCCGTCCCGAGCAGAGCCGGGTTACGCACGAACACAAAAGTGTAAACGTATGGCATCAACGCAAATGCCATCCATGCAATATCCACCATCGTCTCATGCATAAGCCTGAGATCTGCTGACAACAACCGGTCGGCGACAAATATTCCGTGGGATAGGATCCACATACACACCACGATGCCATGATATCCAACAAGCGCCCTGACGATAAAGGCTCGTTCACCCGGCATCTGACGACGTGAGCTCCTATAGGCTAAGTAAATGATGCAGGCGCAGAAAACTGAAGCTACAACCGATACAGCATTGAACAAGAGATTGAATTGACCATCGAGGCTATCAAGAACAAATTCTCTTTTATCCTGGATAACGAGCGGCAGATAAAACAGGAAAAGACATATTACGGGAATGTAAAGGACAACCCTTTGCCGCATGGAAGAAGCTTCATTCAGGCGATCAATAAGTCCCAGGAAAAGCACAGGGTAAAGAAACCAGATAAGATCCGTGACCAGTAATAGCTTCGGCTGCAGGTCGAAGAGCCCGCGATCATATGTCGCGATACGTGATGCGAGAGCAATGGCGCCCAGCAACAACATGGCCACAAGTAAGCGCCGTAAACCCCTGTTCGCGTTTTTAACGGATAATAGGACCAGGAACAGTGCAATACATTGAAGTACCGCCACGATCAACATCATCGAATAACCGGAACTCGTTCCGATCGTGAGGTCCTCCCACCCTTCGATCGTTGCATGAATGGTTGTCCCTCCGCTTTCAGCCCAATGTGACACACGGTTGTATCGGGGCCGTCCGTTCTCCCTGCATTCTACACTGGCCCAATTGCCGCGATGAAATTTGTAGTTTATCGTATCACCGGCATCCTTCCTTATCCGGATCGCGTATTGACCGTTGTCCAGCTTTGCCATTCGATACTCCGGGTCGTTCTCTTTCCAGCCATTGAAACTTCCCGACACAAAAACCGGGGCATCGAAGGGCGTATTGGGCGGTACTTCGTCAATGACGATATTCCAGGTGTACAGATTCGCCAGGTCTTCCCAGCTCAATATCTGTATCTCAAAAACGCCGGTAGGCTCTCCGTTGGTTGTCAACACCCTGTTGGCGATCTTTTTTCCGTTCAGATCTCCTTCCACCGAGCTCCAGGAACCTCTGGTCACCTTGAATTCGAAGGAATGTACTTCTTCAGGAACGATAACCTTGAAGCCATTCCTGTGACGGGTGAAAGCGTAGCGGAGGTCGTGCGGGTTCCAGTCATTGAAATTGCCAGTGAGGAAAAGTGTATCGGTGTGAGGAGTGTTGTCGGGTACTTTATTGACAAGAACCGTGACCTGTCCTATTGTTCGGTGAGATATCAGCAGGCCAATGAGGACAAGGAAGTATATGCTGAAAAGACGACCGGGCGATTCAACATACCCAGCGGTCATAGCCCGTAACATTACGCACGCGTTTGGCATATTGGTGGTTTGGGAGGTTCTTTGAAAATAATGAGTTTTCGAATGTTTTCAATCGTTTGTTCGGGCTTTCACCGCAATCGTTTACGATAACGAAGGAACTAGCCGGTATTTGTGGTAAAGTCGCCGGTTTTCGGATAGAATCTTACATGTAAGCTGTTCAGACCAATATTGGATCGATTATTGGCGGATTTTATCACGACCTTTCAATATTATCCATACCGTTATGGCACTACGAATACTTTTATTGTTGATAACCATTACCCCCCTCGTTGTAAACGCGCAAAACATGAAGGAGCTCGTGGCGGAAGGGGATAAACTGTATGATAAAAAGGCGTATCAGAAAGCAGTCACCGCATACATGAAAGCACTCGACACCAACCCCGATGATGCTTCCCTCAACCTGAAGGTGGGACTCTCCTACCTCTACTCGGAAACAAAATCAAAGGCCGCGAAGTATATCAGCAAAGCCTATCGCCTCAACCCGAATATCAGCGACCAGATCGACTATCATCTCGGACTCGCATTTCAAAATACCAACGAGTTCAAAAAAGCGATCGAGCACTTCCAGGAGTTTAAAAAGAAGCGCAAGAACCTCGCCGAAATTGCAGACAAGAAGATCGCCGAATGCCAGATAGCCGATTCGTTGTCGAATTACGAGCTGAACGTCATCATTGAAAATGCAGGTTCCGGCGTCAACACTTTTTTCCACGAGTATGCGCCGATCATATCGGGCGATGGCAAGACGCTCATCTTTACATCAAACCGCACCGACGATGAGAACGAAATGAAAGAAGGCAATTTGTTCGAGGATGTGTATATCACCACTCGCGCAGACGCAAGCCATTGGGAAAATCCCAAACGTATCAGCAACACGATCAACCACAAATACAACGACGCCGCCGCGTCACTTTCTCCGGATGGAAAGACGTTATTTCTTTATTACGAAGAGGGCGCAGGAGACATTTACACATCATCGTTGGTCAATGGCGAATGGACTGAACCTAAACCATTGAATAAAAACATCAATACCGATCAATTTTGGGAAACAAGCGCGAGCGTGTCGGCAGATGGCAAACGGTTATATTTTGCCAGCAACCGCAATGGCGGGATCGGTGAGCTCGACCTGTACGTGAGCGAGCTCGACGCTAAAGGAAACTGGGGCAAAGCCGTCAACCTCGGCGCGACGATCAATACACCGGAAAACGAGGACTCACCGTTCATCCATCCTGACGGCGTCACACTGTATTTTTCTTCGGATGGCCATCCCTCACTCGGGAACAGCGACATCTATGTAAGTGAATTCAAGAACGGCAAGTGGCAAAAACCGGAGAACCTCGGATGGCCCATCAACACCTGGGAATACGACGGCTTCTTCACCATATCGGCCGATAAGAAAAAAGGGTTCTTCTCGACAACAAAGGAAGGCGGCATGGGAGAATCAGACATCTATTCGATCACCTTCCTGGAGCCGAAGTACAAACCGAAGCCCAAGCCCGTAGTCATCGTCGAGCAGAAGAAACCGGTGAAGAAAAACACCGACTTCATCGACGCCTTCATCCACCAAAGCCGTGAGCAGAAAGTCGTGACCGTTCTCAAGGGAAAGGTGATCGATGAAACAACCGCAGAACCATTGAGCGCAGTGATCTCGCTCGTCGACAACGAAACGCAAAAGGTGCTGTCGAAACTTACCGTGGATTCCTTGTCAGGCGATTTCGAGCTCGTAATCCCTCACGGAGGTAACTACGGTGTGACAACCGAACGCCCCGGTTATCTGTTCAACTCGATCAACTTCAGCTTGCCCAAGTTTGCCGAATACCAGGAGATCGACACTCACATCATCATGGTGCGCGCCGAGGTCGGTTCGAAAACGGTCTTGAAGAACATTTTCTTCGACGTTGGGAAAGCAGAGCTGAAGCAGGCCTCGCTTGCCGAAGTTCAAAAGATCGAGGAATTGCTGAAAAGCAATCCGAAGCTGAAAGTCCAGATCAACGGACATACCGACAATACCGGTAATGCAGCAACGAACAAGACGCTCTCGTTGAAACGTGCGACATCAGTTGTTGACTACCTGGTAAAAAGCGGCATCGACGCCTCGCGCCTGACGGCAAAAGGATTCGGTTCGGAAAGACCGATCGTCTCCAATGACGACGAAGAGAGCGGTCGCGAGCTGAACCGAAGAACCGAGATCGAGATCACGGAATCGGGCAGCTCTTCTTAAGGTTGAGTCATGACCGGAGGATTTAAGATTTTAGATTGCAGATTTTAGATTTTAGATGCCATCCAGGCAGGCGCCTGAATACGCTACGGATACAGTTATCCGGCACTCTCCATCAATCTGAACGTAGCGCCATTGAGCTGTTCGCTGATCCTGATCTGGCACGCGAGCCTGCTCGTCGCGACCGCATTCGGCAGTGTATCGAGCATATCCAGCTCGGCGTCTCTCGGTTCTTCGAGTCGCTCTCCACCAGATGCTACTTCCACATGACACGTTGCGCACAATGCCATTCCTCCGCATGTCGCGAGCACGTCGTAATCCGACGCCTTCAATACTTCCATCAGGGAAAGATTCATGTCGTCCGGAGCTTCAACTGCCTTGATATTTCCATCGCGATCCTCAATGTGAAATGATACCACCATATCAAAAACTGTTTACGCCATTCACCGTTGTGTACTTGAAGCTTAGCTTCTGATCCGGATATACAAACCTGAAGGCACTCTGGGCCATCAGCGCCGCCTCGTGAAAACCGGAAAGGATAAGCTTCAATTTTCCTGGATATGTGTTGATGTCGCCGATGGCGAAGATCCCGTCTATGTTCGTCGAGTAGTCAAACGTATTCACCACAATAGCATTTTTATCGATGTTCAACCCCCAGTCGGCGATCGGACCCAGTTTTGGACTTAGGCCAAACAGGGGCACCAGATAATCTGCCTCCAGTTCCATTACGTTTTTGGTTTTATCGACTACCGACACAGACTTCAACACCCCATTGCCATTGATCGACTGCAGGTTGGAGCTTAACAACAAGTCGATCTTGCCGGACTTCGCCAGTTCAACCACCTTCTCCGCCGAGTCAGGCGCGCCACGGAAAGATTCGTTGCGATGGATAAGCGTGACCCGCTCGGCGATGTCGGACAAATAGATGGTCCAGTCGAGCGCCGAGTCGCCCCCACCTGCGATCACCAGTTTTTTGTCGCGGAACAATTGTGGATCCTTTACCATGTAGGCAACACCCTTTCCCTCGTAACGTTCGAGGTTTTCGATCTCGGGCTTGCGGGGCTCGAAGCAGCCGAGGCCTCCGGCGATCACAACTACTTTGCTTTCAACAACGGTATCATCCGAAGTCGTCGTTGTGAAACCATTCTCCGTCTTTTCGAGGCCGACCACTTTTTCGCCAAGCGTGAACCCTGGTTTAAAAGGTTCGATCTGCTTGCGGAGGTTGTCCACCAGCTCCTGGGCCTTGATCTCGGGGAAACCCGGAATATCATAGATCGGCTTCTTCGGGTAGATCTCCGATAACTGGCCACCGATCTGCGGAAGGACATCGATCAGGTGACATCGCATCTTCAACAATCCGGCTTCAAAAACGGCGAAGAGTCCAACCGGCCCCGCCCCGATAATGGTGATGTCTGTCCTGATGCGTGTCATAAGGCTAAAGATTTAATATCTACAAAACTAGTATATAAATATAGTTAGTACAACAACTATTCGTATAAAAAGTTTTCTCATCCGATTGCACTGCAGGTTTATTCGAGGTTCCTGTAAATTGTATTGAGAATTTTTTTGAACTGGTTAAAGTCTTTTTCCGAGAGACCCTCCCATGCCTTTGTTCGTACTTCGCGCATCTTTGGTTTCAATTGTTCAACCTTTTTTTGCCCTTCTTTCGTCAGCGAAACAATAAAACTCCGCCTATCCTGCGGGTGCATCGTCCGTTGCGTGAGCCCTTTTTTACATAGGAGATCGATAATGCGGGTCAAGGTCGGCTTATCCTTGAAGACAAGCTCTGCAAGCGAATTTTGCTGCATTCCCTTATTCTCGTAAAGGTTTTTCAACACGAGCCACTGATCTACGGTGATATTGAAACCAAGCTCCTTGAAACGTTTCTGGGCATATTGCTTGACGCGGCGGGCTGTTCTGTCAAGGATAAAGGAGTAGGCGTAGTAGGGATCCTCGTTCATAACGATTAGTTAGCATGACAAATATCGCAGAATAATCCCGCCTGCAAACCGGCACGGATTTTTTCCATTCTCAATGGTTATACCCTTTCACCCGAAAAATCATGTCCAATCAAGTTTCCCGGAGTATTCTTAGATCGTTGTTGATTGTTCTTATACTGACGCTGGCTAGCCATCACTCCTTTTCACGGAATCGAATTGCCACGCAGCAGGATCGAATGATCTACGGTGACTACATCACACCGGGAGACCTGATCATCGACTCGCCGACAAAGGAAACTGCCGATGGCAGGGAGCTGATCTATTACTTTATGGCAAAGCAATGGCCCGGCCTCCGGGA
Organism: uncultured Chryseosolibacter sp.; assembly: GCA_966095595.1. Lineage (GTDB taxonomy): Bacteria > Bacteroidota > Bacteroidia > Cytophagales > Cyclobacteriaceae > Chryseosolibacter. The sequence goes on from CBHTUB010000027.1 coordinate 20,655, forward strand.
AGGTGCGACGATATGGCTTGACGGGAAAAAGCTGGGGTTTCTGAAAGTGGTAAAGTTCTGCAACACCGCATCTGCCATCACACCGTGGCACATTCAATCCGTCACATTTCGTAATATTCCCGACACACAATTCACCGCCGCCCATTTTTTCTGCCAGGGATTAAAACACTTCGAGTTGAACGGCGTAAGCGAACGCTATGCGGGACTGGCCTCGTGGCCGTCCGAAAGGAAATTCCTGACCGGTTGTTTTGGATTTCACATCACAAGCAAAATGTTCGGAGGGCACGGATTTGCGATATCCGTGCTCGACGGGGGTACGATCAGAATGCAGGGCTTCGAAGTTCAGCATGGATTCTCCGGTGTGCGGCTAAATAACGGCGACCACGACATCACTATCGAATCTATCGAGATCAGCAACTTCTATGTTCACGACACTGGCGACGGTGAAGGTTTTTACATCGGCGCAACCCATGTCCCTCCTTTCGCAAAGATCAGAAACCTGAAGATGTATAATGGTGTCATCGCCAGGACTGCGGCCGAAGCACTTCAGCTTCAACACCTCGTCGGAGGTACGGACATCCATAACATCGTCATAAAAAATGCCGACACGAGGTGGATGAATGAGTTCCGCGCCGGACAAGACACGGGCATCCAATGGAGCGTAGACGCAGGCGATAACCTCTTGCATCACATCATCGTCGACGGGTTTGGAAGTGTGGGGCTAGTGCCATTCGGATCCGACACAAAACCTGTGGGTGGCACAAGCTACGTTTCAAACATACTGTTCAACGACGGGTTGGATGTGGGGATGTACCTGCACAAGTCGGGTGCGTATGGAATACACTGGGTATTTGAGAACATCTTTTACCGGCAGATGAACTACCAAAGCAACTACTTTCGCACGGGCAGGCCGGAACGCAAGTATGTGATCTCGTCGAAGAATGGAACTGACAGGTATACGTTCCGAAAAATACATCATGACAGGAGCCGGATAAAATTCTTTCAGGACACCGCCAGACTGGACATTGGTGATATTCATGATAGCGAGCTGCCGGGACCAAAATACGTGAACCCGGGGTTCAAAGAGTCGTCGTCGCGGATCCGTCAGTGGCACCAATACTTCGCGGGATACTTTCCGGCAAGCCAATCGGGCAAAATCAAAATTCCGACGTGCTGGGAAGCCGGAGAGATCGCAATAGAAACCGAGGGAGAATACGCTTTTTATAAATGTATCACATCGCACGAATCAACCGAACTACGACCCGGGGAAAGTCCGAACTTTGTGAAACTTACGTGGGACAGCAATGGCATACGAAGTGACGATCCGGCCTGGAATTCAAACAGCGTCCAATCGAGCTTTCCTCCGGACGATCTCCGACTTAGGGAAGATTGCTACTGGCGCGAGCGTGGCTACGGATTTGAGATAAGTGGCTCGGACCTTAGCCGGAATAGGCACTGAGGATCTGATCAAGCTCTTCTTTCGAAAACCCAAGCTTCTCTCCTACCATAACGATCAGCTCGAGCTCGGCGGGAGCAAAATGTCCGTCGATCAGCGCGAGGTCGATCATCTGCTGGAGCTGCTTCTCACGCTCGGTGAAGTTCTGCGGTATAAGAAATTTGTACTCATCAGCCCTCTGCAGCATCACGTTGAGGCGATCGAGCGGGATACCTTGCTCGTAAGCGATTTTTGATAATGCAACTCTTTCAACATCCTCGATCTTCCCATCAGCCGCCGAGAGGGAAACGAGATTTCTGAAGTGTTCAAGTCTGATGGGATCGATCATGGGATAAGGTTATAGCACAACTATATGAATATAGCGGTTTCCTGTTGAAAATAAAATTCAGTTCGATCATCCCTTCAAGAGGGAATCCAATGTGTGCCAAACAAACCGCTTCTGGACAACTTGCGTATCTCCAAACCTGGCTGTTGTTGTATCTGCCGATCGTGCGCCTACGGCGTAGTAAAATTTCTCCGCAGCGGCGTTGCCGTTCAGCACCCACAAATAGACGCTATGCCGTTTTGAATCGCGTAAACGTTCTGCCACGGCCTTCATCAGAGCCCGGCCAATACCCTTTCCTTTTTGATCGGCCCGGACATGGAGGTTGTCGATAAAAGCGTCGAAGCCTGCTTCCGGTTTATCCAGCACTGCAACGAATCCAACTGGCACGTCGCCATCTACAGCAAGCAGTACGAAATCATTGTGACGAAGCTCGGTCATTTTTCCCGTCCAATACTTTAGCCGTTCGGCGTGAAGGTCGTTGTCGAGAAAGTGATCGGGAAGGAGTCCCCGGTAAGTGTTAAGCCATGATTGCGCATGAAGGTCCGCGATAATTTTGGAATCTGCGGGCGTTGCCTGTCTGATTGAGACCATGGACAAATATTTGTCTTTCCCGGATCTTTAAAAAGGGTTGTCTACATTGGCCATGAGGAAAATGTTCCCGTGATTGTAGTCGCAGGAGCCGGGTTTCCGGTGATGCGAAGCGGCATTGTTTTTTACTGATACACTGTAAAGAACGAGTTATGGATACACTGCAAAAAAGTCATTTGAAGGAAGTGTGCAGGTTTCGTCATGCCACATGCTATGGCGTTGAGGGACTGGCTGACGTGATCGTTGTAAAGGCAACATCCGCTCACATTCCCAAGACCCATTTTCAGGAGATGTTCATTGCAATCGGTCAGCTGATCTCCGGGGCTGGCTATAAAAAACTGATCTGCGACCTCAGCAATATCCAGTTCTATCACGAACCAACTTTCGACTGGTACTTCATGGTATGGAAAGAAAGGATGTTCTATCTGGGATTGCGAACACATCGCATCATCCTGCCTTTGAACGACCTGATCCGCGATGGTGTCGAGCTCTCCCGCCAACGCTCGTGTGAGGCTTTTCCCGGAGAAAAGTACTGGCAACTTGATATCCAGTATGCCGAGTCGGTAGACGAAGCCATTCACGAGCTGGTGTCCTGACTTTGCGGGTTTTATATCCCACGCAGGTCTTCAACGCAAGGGCCGCGTGGATAGTCAGGGGAAGTCTGTATCCAGGATTATGCTTTCATTAATATTATCCTTCCACCGACCCGGGCTACACATTAAACATCAGATTTTTCGTTAAGTACGGGCACTGGCAAACCCTGAGAGCGCGCAAGACTTGATTGTACTAAAAGTCCAGACCGAATTTAAAGCAGGCATAAAACCGGCCTTGAAAAAAATCAAATCACGGTAATCAGGTTTCAATTTAAAAGCCGAAAATCAACATCAAAATGTTAACGATACATGACGGGTGCATACCACCCCCCGTCCCAAAGAATATGTGTTTT
>CBHTUB010000028.1:0-23711 GCA_966095595.1 uncultured Chryseosolibacter sp.
TGTACCACGTAAGCTCGGGCTTATTTTCTATCTGAGGCAGATCCGACTGCGTTTCGATCGCGAACTTTGCCTTGGCCCGGATGAAATCGATCTGAGATAAGAACTGAAACGAGTGTTTTAGCGACGGCAGCTGAAGTCGCAGCTCATCCGTTAGCTCTTTTAATATCCTGATGACCTCGCGCTTTTCCGCATGTTCAAGGTCACGGATTTCATTATTCACTTCCAGCATCTCCGCCGGTTCCATAAAAACGGTCTGTCCCGTCGCTGACTCGTCAAGTATGAAGCCCTTCAGTCTGCGCTTGTGCTCAGCGAGGATCGGGATCACCAGGCGTCCTTCGCGAATGGTTGGCAATGCCCCCTCGGGCACCCAGCTTTCAGATACTGCCTGACGAAAAAGCTGATCGGCAAGTTTTCTTACCCGCTGCTGTTCATCGCGAAGGCGTTTCCTGACACGGCCAAGCTCGGGACTGGCGGAATCACGAACGATCCCTTTATCATCGATGCGTTCGTGGATCATTTGCGCCTGGGCAGCTGTTATGGTCAACGGCTCCGCTAAGCGCCAGAGTTGGGGATATAGTTCTTTGGCCTTCGACAGGAATATCCTGCTGTTGTTTACCGTTTCGAGCGCATAGGCGAATTTCAACAGCTCTGCACTATCGAGGTAATTTCCCTCGAGCGCAATTCGCTGCAACCATTCCGTGGCATCGTAATAATGTGATGACGGAAAGTTCTCGCCCTTCTCGATGATCTGCTTGAATTCGACACTTTGCCTGAGCAGAATACGAATGAATTCCGGGTCTGCGCTGAACCTCATCCGGTCCACCCAATCGGCACCCGAATTGGAAAAGCAATACGAACGTATTCGTTGCCTGATGACATCGAATCCTAGTTTTTGCTCAAGTGTATCAGGAAAGATCATTATTTCGCACTGGTGGTTACCCGCTGCTCCCGGAGTTGCAGGGAATCGACCACTGCGCTATAAATAGCCTGTAGTTCCCGGGGATGGCCGAAATAATAGTCCAATGATCTTTGAAAGACCGAATCGGTGACGCCAACTTTTTGATAGGTCTTGCTCTCAAACCGGTCAAACACGACCAGGGCCGAATCCTGGCGCAGGGACAAACGGTTGACCTTCTCCTCATTGATGTAGATCTCCATCAAAACCTTAACCATTTCCTGCTCGGAAAGAATCCCGGCTGGCCGTTCGACCGCTCGACTGCATCCCATAACGACAATACCCGGTAACACAATGACCAGTAATGCCCTCCGGAGAGCCGAAAGGCCGCTCTTGCCACCTGTAGTTGTTAAACGCCTATTCTCCATTTTTCGTCGCGCAAAATAATGATAATTGTCCTATTTTTGGCCGTTCTGTAAAACAGCAAAACCTGTGCTAACGCATCGCTTGTGAAGGATATCCTAAAGAAATTACGGCGTTATGAGATTCAGATCCGCAAGGCGATCAACAGCCACATGCAGGGCGACTTTCATTCCATTTTCAAGGGGTCGGGGCTGGAGTTCGACGATGTGAGGCCTTATCAATATGGCGACGACATCAGAACGATCGACTGGAACGTATCTGCCAAGGGTCATGGTACTTTTGTAAAAACATTCAGGGAAGAAAAAGAGCAGACGGTATTCTTTATCCTCGACGTCAGCGCATCAGAAGATATCGGAAGCCCGGGACGGACCAAGCTCGATATTGGCCGGGAGATCTGCGGCGTACTTGCCCTCGCAGCCGTAAAGGAATCAAGTCACGTGGGGCTGATCTGCTACTCGGACATCAAGGAAAAATATTTCAAACCCACCAAGGGACATTCTCAGGCATACGAAATTATCGCGGCGCTTTCCACCCTGAAACCGAAATCGCTCAAGACCAATCTCAGTAAGGCGTTCTCCTTTGCACTGAACACGATCAAAAGGAGAAGTGTCATCATCCTGATCTCCGATTTTATCGACGAAGGCTATACCAAAAATCTTCAATCACTTGCGCGCCGGCATGACCTCGTGATCGTGCACATCAGCGACAAGCGGGAAACACGTTTACCGGGACTCGGGATCATACCGGTGCTGGACAAAGAATCACAAAAGACCATCTGGGTGAATACTTCCTTTGGCGACTTCCGTCAGACCATCACAAAAGGGCACGACGAGCGAAGATCGGCGCTCGACAAATTCTGCAAGAAGCACCAGATCAACTATCTCTGGCTCGATACCGATGAGGACTATGTGCCTCAGCTTCTCAAGCTGTTCAAAGTAAGAAACAAATCCCTCAAGACCTCATGAGCACGCCCCGATTGAGAAAAGTGATTTGTGTATTGCTGCTCGTGCTGGGCTCCAAAACGTTTGCCCAGGTAAAAGTGAGTGCAGGCTTTTTATACGACAGCATTCGCATCGGAGAGAGAACGGGATTTTACCTTTCAGCAAAATATCCATCTACAGCAGTCGTGTTGTTTCCGGACTCGAGCGCATCGTTCGGATCGTTCACTTTTGAAGGTGGGAAATATTTTACAACGGAGACAGTCGACGGCGTATCGAAAGACAGCGCCATCTACCATCTCAAGACCTTCGACATCGAGGCCCGGCAGAGACTCGAGTTGCCGGTGTTCCTGCTGAACGCCAATGACTGCACCACCTATCTGTCAAATACGGATAGTATCAGGGTCACCCGTGTATCCGCGATGGTGCCTGATACCGTTTCGCTCGCCTTACTTCCACTGAAAATCGATACACAATACAAGGACGTTGACCGACCCGTAAACTTTCAGGTCTTACTGATCGTCACAGGTGCTTTATCGATCGTTGCAGCACTTGTGTGGATGTTCTTTGGTCCCCGGATCACTGCATATTTCACAACACGACGACTGGAGAAACAGTATTCAGAATTCGTCAACGCCTTTAACCGATCGATCGAACAGCTGCGAAAAGAATTTTCGCCCGAGCTAACGGAGTCGGCGGTGTTCACATGGAAGAAATACATGGAGGGACTGGATGCGAGACCGTATACAAAACTGACAACCACTGAGACAGTGAAACTATACGGCGATGAAGTAATGGGACAAAACCTTCGTCTGGTCGATCGTGCCATATACGGACATGACAGCACTGGTTTGCCTGCGCTGGAACGTCTGCGTGGTATCGCTGACGCCCGATTCCAAACCAAACTGAAGGAGGTGATGCGTGGAAAATGAGTTCATGGATCCGTGGTATTCACTTGAATGGTTCCGCCCTGCAACACTGAGGTCCTTTAGCTGGGAGAATCCGGAGCTGCTGTATGTCTGCGCTGCCGTGCCATTATTTTTTATTATACGATGGCTCTGGAGGTATAAGTTCAATCAGAAGCTCCCCGTTGCACTGCCCGGAAAAGGCCTTGTAAGCTCACCATTGAATCTGATCCGGCTTCTTCCCGAGATCTTGCTGATCTTTGTCGCAATACTCATAATCGCGGCACTCGCCCGCCCGCAAAAAACGAATGAGAAGGTAGAGCAGTGGACGGAAGGTATCGATATCATGATCGCGCTGGATATATCACAGTCCATGCAGATCGAAGATTTTACGCCCAATCGTCTCGAGGCCGCGAAAAAAGTTGCGCTCGACTTTGTGTCAGGCAGAATACAGGATCGTATCGGTTTGGTAGTATTTTCCGGTGATGCGTTCTCGCTTGCGCCACTGACCACGGACTACGATCTGCTGAGGTCCTATATCAAGGATATCTCCTTTGAAATGATCGAGAGTCGGGGTACGGCTATCGGCAGCGCCATGGCTGTCGTAACGAACCGCATGCGCGAATCGGATTCCGCATCGAAGGTTTGTATCCTGCTCAGTGATGGTGATAACACCGCGGGCAACATCGACCCCATCACGGCTGCCGAGCTGGCCTCTGCGTATGGCATCAAGGTCTATACGATCGTGGTCGGAAAGGAAGGACTGGTACCGTTCGGAAAGGATTTCTTCGGCAAGCCTCACATGATCGAGAATACGATCGACGAAAGGACAATGCGAAAAATGGCCGACATCGGCGGCGGCGAATTTTTCAGAGCTACCGATAACAAGGCCCTGCAGCGTGTATTTGCAAAGATCGATCAGTATGAAAAAGCAGAGATAAAGGAGACCCGCTTCAAGGACACATCGGATTACTATTTTATTTACCTGCAGTGGGCGATATCCCTATTTCTTGTGTGGCTGCTGTTGAAGTCGACGTTTATTTCAAACGTATTGCAGGATTAGCACATCCTCATTGCGGGAAGGGCTGCAGGCTGCATGCTTCAAGCCGCAGGCACCACAACTGATTTCAATCTGATCTGAATTTGAAATCTTGAAATATGAAATTGGTACCTGAAATCTTATCAAAACCCCGTAAACTTATCTGCACTGGCGATCATCCTTCCTCCAAAGATCACCATCACAAGACCGACAACGATGTTCAGCGTTCGGATGAATTTCGGTGTGATGACAAGTCGTAAACGATCCGCGAGTTTTGCTTTGATAAGATCCGTAGTAAAAACCGTTGCTACAATGGCGGCAAAATAGGGAAGTGCTTCAGCAGGCGTATCGTAACCGAATTCAGTTGTCGCAACGCCCACTGTGCTGACCCAGAACAACAACACAACCGGACTTAGTCCATTGATCACAAAACCTTTGAGGAACAATCTGAACGGACTTCTTGCCGGAAGATTCTCGGCGGTATAGAGCTTCAGCTTTCGATTTTTGATGATTAGGTAGTACAGACCAAAAAGAAGAAGAACTGCTCCGCCGATGTATGCAAGGTATACGCGGTAGTCTCCCCTGTCGAAGAACTGATAGATGCCGAGGTAGGCAATGCTGATGTACATCGCATCGCTTAACGATACACCTACTGCAACAAAAAAACCGCTGCGGAAACCGCGTTCAATACTGGTTTGTATAATGGTAAAGAACACCGGTCCTACGAGGAAGGCGAGCACGATTCCGGATGCCAATCCCTTAAGAACCGCTTCCATTTTTACGGGTTTGGAGGTACGATTGAAAGTCCTCGAGCTGGGCCTTCTTCATTACCCGGGGGAACTTGTTCTGCCCGCCCACTTTTCCTTTTGTCTCCATCCATCCGTAAAACGCGCGAACTGGCAACACATCGACAATAACTTCCTTGAGGGCCGCGCTCCGCTCGACGGCGTAATCGTCGTTGAGGACCTTGAGATGCTGATCGAGCTTTTCCTTCAGCACTTTGGGATCCACCTTATCGTCCGTTCCAACAAACCAGTGGTGTGCAAAGAGCGTTTCGTGTGGTATCCCGGCAACGGTGAATTCCTGAATGGCAATATTGAGGTCGTTGGCTACGAGCTCGATCGCCTTGTTCATATTATCGACGGACAAGTGCTCTCCGCAAAGGCTGAGGAAGTGTTTCGTTCTGCCCGTGATCACGATCTCCGACTCCTCGAGTGAGGTGAATTTGATCACGTCGCCGATGAGATAACGCCACGCTCCCGAGCAGGTCGACATCAGCAACGCATATTCTTTTCCTTCCTCTACTTCATTGATGAGGAACGTTTCTGCATCCGGTCTGATCTCGCCGTTGTGATCGAAGTTCTTGTCTTCGAACGGAACGAACTCATAGAATATTCCATTGTTCAAAACAAGCCTCATCGTCTTGCGGTTCGGATAGGCCTGGAACGCAATGAATCCCTCCGATGCGAGGTATGTCTCGATATAGTAGATCGGACGGCCGAGAAGTTTTTCAAAGCCCTTTCTGTAGGGATCGAAGGACACCCCCCCATGAACATAGACCATGAGATTCGGCCATATCTCGTGAATGTTGTGAACACGGTGGTACTTGACAATCTTTTCGATGAGGATCTGTATCCAGGCGGGCACGCCGACAACAATGCCAATGTCCCACTCCGGTGCTTTGCGCGCGATCTCATCAAGCTTGGCATCCCAGGCTCTGGTCTTCGCTATTTTCTTTCCCGGCTTGTAAAAATGCTGGAACCAGAATGGCAAGCGGGCAGCCTGTATGCCGCTGAGGTCTCCCTCGAAAAAGCTTCCCCTCTTGTTCAAATGCGTGCTGCCTCCCAGCATCAGGATACCCGCTTCGAAGAGCTCGGGTTTCAGATCGTATTTTGAAAGCGTAAGGATCTGGCGAATACTTGTCTTCTGGATCGCCTTGGTCATCTCCTTGGTTACAGGAATATATTTGGAAGAGGCTTCGGATGTTCCCGAGCTCAGCGCGAAATATTTTACCCTTCCCGGCCAGCAAACATTCTTTGCCCCTTTCTGCGCAAGCTTCCACCAGTCACCGTAGATCTTATTGTAGGTGTGGATGGGAACGTTGGTTTTGAAGCGCCGATAGAATTCCATGTCGGACTTGCGAAAGGCATCCAGTATTTCTGAGAACTTATAGTACTTGCCAAACTCCGTTGCACTCGCAGTAATGAGCAGCTCTTTCAACTCCTTTTTTTGAAGGTCGAAAGGCGATGTATAATCCTGCTCCATCATCTCGCGAATGCGAATCCCTTTTTTTAGCAAGGTTCCAAGTATCGCCATAAAGTTTTTATCGGATTAAGGGGTTAAAAATAGGTTTTATACACACCAAGCGCAAAATTTATTAACCGGTGTGTAAGATTATGAGTAATCTTGCGCCGGACAATCTTTATGACTGTTGCTGACAATCTTAATGCTCTCAAGGAAAGTCTTCCGGCAAATTGCACGCTGATAGCCGTGACTAAAACCCATCCGGCCGACGTGATCATGGAGGCATACAACACGGGACATCGCGTATTCGGCGAGAATAAAGTCCAGGAGATGACGGCCAAACAGGAGATACTGCCGAAGGATATCCAATGGCATCTGATCGGGCATCTTCAATCCAACAAGGTGAAGTACATCGCTTCATTTGTCGCGTTGATCCATTCGGTGGACAGTATCAGACTCCTTGAGGAGATCAACAAGCAGGCGATAAAGAACCACCGGATCATCCCATGTCTCCTGCAGGTGCACATTGCGAGGGAAGAGTCCAAGTTCGGGTTCGACGAACAGGAGCTGCTCGCCTTGATGAAGGACCCAACCGTCGGCACATTATCAAATATCAGGATAACAGGTTTGATGGGCATGGCAACTTTCACGGACAATGTGGAGCAGATACGAAGCGAGTTCAGCTCACTGAAGAATCTGTTCGAGGAAATTAAAAGACTTTCCCTACCGCCAAATATCACGATGCAAGAATTGTCCATGGGCATGAGCGGCGATTATAGGATCGCCATTGAGGAAGGCAGCACAATGATCAGGGTCGGGTCTGCCATATTCGGAAACAGGAGCTACCATACATAAACGATATGAATTACAAAGCGACGCTCATCATAGGGATAACGGCCGGATTATCAGGCGTTGCCATCGGCGCATTCGGAGCGCACGCGTTGAAGGAGATCTTGATGGCCAACGGGAGAATGGAGACGTTCGAGCTCGGCGTGCGTTATCAGTTCTATCACGCCTTCGCGCTCATCGCGACCGGCGTCCTGCAACGCCTGGACCTCGCAGGTAAGCTCCCGGCACCTTTATTCGCGGCTGGCATCTTGATCTTCAGCGGAAGTCTTTACATTCTGTCCTTGTCGGGTCAGACGATCTGGGGTGCCGTAACGCCAATCGGGGGCTTGTGTCTTATCGGCGGATGGGCGGCCCTCCTGCCTGGCGTTATCCGCAGAAAATAAAAGAAGCCCTCCCGGGTACCGGAAGAGCTTCTTCTTAAGATCTTGTCGTAAGGGTTATTGCACCTTTTTCTCGAGCACGTTTGTCGTGAAGTTGATCGTTCCTCCGTCAGGATTAACGGCATTCGATACGATGGTAAGCGGCTTGTTTTGCTTGCCCATTTTACCGGCGCTGTTGAATGAAATCGACAACTCGCCTTTTCCGCCTGGCGGGATCGGATCTCTTGGCCAGCCTTTTGGCGTAGTACATCCGCAGCTCACCTGAACATTTGTGATGATCAGTGGCTCATTGCCGGTGTTTGTGAAATAGAATGTGTGATCAACTTTGTCACCCTGGTGGATATCACCGAAATCGTGAGTCTTTTTCTCCCAGGTGATCACAGGGCCATCCTTCTTCTCCTCCTGCTGCGCAAACCCCTGCAGGGCAAAGCCCAGAATAGCGACCAGAAATAAAAACTTCTTCATACTTAATTTTTTTTCAAATTTAACTATCAAAATTGAATCCAGAAATTCAGTTAATACCATCAATCTGTGAGACGTTCTAAAGATCGTCAATTAAGCGGTCTTCGGGCAATTTTTAACAAATCTTTAACGATAACTACCTCAGTATATGGACGAAAAAGTAGCCCGGGTGTATGGAGATAAGGTTCGCGTGAGGGCCTGCGGGCTGCTGATCCGGGGGGACGAGCTGCTGATGGTCAACCACAAGGGCATCACCGATGGCGACTTCTGGGCGCCTCCGGGGGGCGGCGTGGAGTTTGGAGATTCCATTGGCGATACCCTCATCAAGGAGTTCCGGGAGGAGACCGGGCTCCGGATCAAACCGCTCGACTTCCTGTTCGGTTGTGAGTACATCAACAAGCCGATCCATTCGATCGAGCTGTTCTATCGGGTGGAAAAAGTCGGGGGCAAAGTAGAGGTCGGAGCAGACCCCGAGATCCAGATCATCGACAATGTAAAATATCTTGCATTTCCTGACATCAAGGGAAGGCCCGCTAAGCAGGTCCATGGCATATTCAGGTTCACGGATTCGATGACACAACTGGAAACTATTCGCGGTTTTTACCGCATTTAATTACGAATCTGTCGGTTTTGATGTTTATATTACATGTTTATATGCTAATATTGTAATAGGTTACGTTACGCCTTTTAATTTCAGGATTTTGCAGACAGCAGCACTGAACTACAAGCTGATTAAAAAAATCAAGGATGATCGCTTCGAAGAGGATAACATCCACCAGTATCATCTTCTCATCCATGTCGGAATCCGCGATCTGCAGGTAGGCGTAATCGATTCGGCTGATAACCGGATGATGTTGCTGGAGGATTATGTATTTCCTTCCCTCACCTCGCACAATGAATTGCTCCATGTTCTCGGCCAGTTATTCGACGCTCATCCTTTCTTAAAGGCAGCTTTTTGGAAAAAGATCGAGATCAGCATCAAGAATAATAAGTTCGTGCAGGTGCCCGAAGTGCTTTTTGTTGAAGAAGCTGTCGAGGAGTATCTGCAGTACAATGCACAAATAGATCCGGACGAAGAAGATATACTTTTCACCAGCAGTCCTGCAACCCAGGCCATCACCATATTCGCCATACAAAAGGACCTCCGTAACTGGCTGATGGAATTATATAGCAACAACACGCCGGTGTTCGTGCATCAGTCTTCGGTGCTCATCGAGGGTATTATGAAATTTGCCGAGCGGCAGAAGGATAATCATCTCTACATTTACGTAGACCGCTTCAAGCTTCATATCGTTTCCTGTACGCACGGAAAATTGCTTTACTACAACCAGTTTAACATCAAGCAATTCTCCGACTACATCAAATACATCATGCTGGTGATGAAGTCGCTCAACCATGACCAGCGCACGAGTCAGGTGATGCTGTGGGGATATATCGGGAAGAACTCGCCGCACTATCACGAATTTTACAAGTACATCAATAACGTGGTATTCGGCCACCGCCCGTCGTATCTGAAGTTCGGCTACATGTTCGACGAGGTGCAGGACCATCATTTCTTCGATCTCTACAGCATGCATTTGCTGAGCGGACAATAATGCCCAACACACAATCGAATGGAGAAAAAGATCGCCTTGTTCCCCGGATCGTTCGACCCCTTTACCAAAGGTCATGAGGACATAGTTAGACGGGGCCTTCAGCTGTTCGACGAGATCATCATCTCCATCGGATACAACAGCCAGAAAAGCAACCGCTATTTCCCGATCGAAGTAATGATAGGTTATATTGAAAGTACGTTCAGGAACACGCCCAATATAACGGTTGCCACATACGCAGAGCTGACCGCGGAATTTGCCCGCAAGCATAATGCAAAATTCCTGTTGCGCGGGATTCGTAACACCACGGACTACGAATATGAAAACAGCATCTCCCAGGTAAACCGAAAGTTATATCCGGACCTCGAGTCGGTCTTCCTGATCACCTCACCGCAATTTGCCTGGATAAGCTCGTCGATCATCCGCGAGGTGCATCGCTATGGCGGCGACGTTTCGGACTTTCTTCCCTATGATCTGAAAGTAACTAGCGTGCAGACTTGAGCTCGCGCTTGAGATAATACTGCTCGAACACGTAACTGATGGATTTGTAGGAGTGCTCCAGCGCATGATAGACCTCTTTCTGGCTCATCCATCTTGCTTCCTCGATATCTTCGGCCGGATCAGGACGCATCTTGCTATCGTCGACACAATCCATGACATACCAGCGCGTTTTCTTGAGCATTGCCCGTTTGTTCATCGTGTAGGTGTGCCAGGTCGTGCAGATCTTGCCACCCAGCTTTACTGAAACATTGCACTCCTCCTCCACCTCACGCACGGCAGTCTGTTTGTATTTCTCGGCCTTTTCTTTTTTGCCTTTGGGGAGATCCCATTTTTTCATCCGGTAGATCATCAGGAACTTGTCCTTCTTTCGGATAAGGCCCCCGGCAGCTTTTATGATCTTGAATTTCTTTTTGAAGTAGCTCTTCGCCGTCGCGTAGTCCAGCACCGTAACGTAAATGGACAGAAGGTTTGTGGGAACTTTTGAGTTCAGCACGTTCAGGATACCCTCGAGTTCTTTTTCGCCCACGTTTTTCACCCACACATGATGAATAAATTTAGCGGGGCCCATATCTTCCTGTGCCGCATCAATGGTGTGGTTGAAGCTTCCCTTATCAGGTTGCTCATCCGGTCTTAAAATGCGCACTGGAATGTCGTTAATAAAGATGATCATCCTGACAGTATCTTACCACTTTCGCAAATCAATAAATATTTTACCACCTACCCAACTGTTCAAAAAAAATAAATTGACGGGAAGAAACACAGGCTCTCAAAAAGGATTCAAAGGTTGTCGGTTCGACCGATTTGCCGTTATTTTGAGCCCATTATGTCAATGATCAGCACCCAGGAAAATACCGCAGCACAAGTTGCAGAAATGCTACTCAAAATTCAGGCTATCAAGCTGAGCGCCGAAAAACCCTTTACATGGAGCTCAGGTTGGAAATCGCCGATCTATTGCGATAACCGCCTTGCCTTGTCGTTTCCGGCCATCCGTCACTCAATAAAAATGGCGTTGAGCAATGCCATCCGGCAGCACTTTCCCGAAGTCGAGGCTATAGCCGGTGTGGCAACAGCGGGTATTCCACAGGGAGCACTGGTGTCCGACGAGCTGCAGCTGCCATTCCTCTACGTGCGGCCAAAACCCAAGGAGCACGGTATGGAAAATCTTATCGAGGGTAAGGTCACCAAAGGCCAGAAGGTAGTGGTGGTCGAAGATCTGGTGTCAACCGGAGGGAGCTCGCTCAAAAGCGTGCAGGCCCTGAAAGATGCCGGATTTGTGGTCCTGGGAATGGTTTGCATCTTTAACTACGGATTCGAGGTTGCCGAGAAAAACTTCACCGACGCAGGGGTACGACTCATTACACTGAGCGATTACAATCATCTGCTGATGTTCGCGCAAAGGGAAAAATATATCACCGACGAGCAGGTTGTTTCGCTCAAATCCTGGCGAGTCGATCCGGCCAACTGGAGGAATGCCTGACAGATCAAGTAAAAGCCGTTGTTGCACAACGACATCCTATTTAATACATTTACGCCTCATATAACCCACGGTATGCAAGACGTTCCCAAGAAAGTTACCGAGATACTCATCGAGAAGCTCGGCATCGCTGAATCGGAAATTACACCTGACGCCAACTTTGTTAAGGACCTGGGTATTGACTCTCTTGACTATGCGGAGATCGTGATGGAATTCGAGCAAACATTCGATATCCGTATCCCTGATGACGACGCCGAAAAAATGCAGACTTTCGGACAAGCCGTCAAGTACATCCAGGAGAAGATGAGCAAAAAAGCCTAGCTCCCCCTCTCACTTTCGAACAGACTCCATAACCGTTTTGAGTTTTCCACTGCCCCTTTTGTCAGCGGCTGAGGATTTTTCTTATCCGGTAATTCTACAAGCACCCAACCATTCCGTTCATGGTCCCAGCGGATCAGGAATTTGTTTCTTCCCTTCATGATCACATCCATATCGTAGATCTCTTCTCCTTCTTCGTCATAGAGACCGGTGAATTGAAGCAAAATGTGATTTTTCTTGACGAGCTCGCCGCGGTTACAATCGATGGAATTCAATCGCATCAATAGCCTGGTTTCGGTATTCCAGGCTTTGAACATCAACTTCCTCTTCGTGAAATCAGTCATCCGGGCAAAATTTTGTAATCTTGAATTGTGAACAACGAATTTAGCAAGGTATTATTTATAGTCAACAAGTTTTCGGGCGGCGGCTATCAGCCACAGCTTGAAGGCAGGATCATGCAGGCCTGCAAGGATCTTGAGGTGGAGGGCACGATTGAATTCACACGTGGCCGCGGCCATGCCACCGAACTCGCACAGGCAGCGGTACGCGACAATTCCGTTCAACTGGTTGTGGCTGTTGGCGGAGATGGCACAGCGAATGAAGTGGCGCAGGGACTTTTACATTCAGATACCATCATGGGAATTGTGCCCAAAGGCTCGGGCAACGGACTCGCCCGTCACCTCGGCATTCCGATGAAAACGGTTGATGCGATCAATGCGCTTTTCCAGAGCCAGGCTATCGGCATGGACACGTTCACCGTAAACGGCAAGCTGTCGTTGAATGTATCCGGTATAGGATTCGACGGCCATGTTGCCAACCTCTTCGCCAACCGGACAAAGCGCGGCCTGCAAGGTTATGCTAAAGTGACGATGAATGAGTTCGTCCGGTTCAGCGAGTTCGAAGCAGAAGTCACGACCGAAGACACCACGATCACCCGCAATACCTTCGTTATCGCCATTGCCAACTCATCCCAATACGGAAACAACGCACGCATTGCTCCTGCGGCCTCTGTTTGTGACGAGATCCTCCATGTCTGCTTTCTGAAAAAAGTACCAGCCTACAGGCTTGATTTTATCTACAAATTTTTCGCAGGCACCATAGAAGGAACTTCGTTTTGCGAGTTCCTTGAAACACGGAACATGAAGATCAGGCTCAGCTCACCCATGGCCTACCATGTAGATGGAGAAGCGTGCGGGACGAATTCAGAATTCGATATTGAATTGTTGCCGCATTCTCTCAGGATGATGGTCCCGAAGAGTAGTTTGAAGTACTGAAAGGTCCTATCCTATACCTGCTTTAAGCGGATGAGGATAACGGAGGAGGCCGTTAGATTTCCTCATGTAACGTATCCATCCGTTGGTGCTGGAGTCGCTAATGGCCAACTTTCAGCGTACCGGATGGTCCAAAAGCGACTATAGCGCGATCATCAAAACAATAACCCGCGGGGCTGTTGATCACTCCCACGGGTTATTTTAAAAATGAATTAATAGTCATTTATGCCTCACTTGTCAATCCTGCCACCGCTGGTGTTTTAAGAGATCTTCTTAAGGAATAATAAATCCCAAGCGCGAACATGACGTTCTTTAGAACGTTGTTTATCCGATAAAAGCTCCACAGCGTTTGATACGTGTCACCACTCCATTGACCTATTGTAACATCAGACCTGATGGCAAAAAGCCACAAGCTTAATGAGAGATAAACGAAGATCGCGTTGTTGATCCAAAAATTGCCACAGGTGTAAATGCGCGGAGCCTGATAATGTTTAATTATCTTTCTAAAATACAATACACTATACAGGATCAATATCGCACTGCTGATTGCCCACAAAGCGTTCAGATGCTCTCCACGAAATTCATCGTAAAAAACGGTGACAATTAAAAAACCCGTGGCGTATTGCCACATGGTAATACCAAGCACTGTATCCGGTTTACCCCGAAAAAGCGTTCCATAATAGTAATGCGACAAAAGGAAAAATTGAAAAAGGATGAATGCGTTAAGTACGAAGGCTGTTGAAAGCTTCTCCCCTACCAGAGTAAATCCAACCAGGTCACATATCCCGGAAACCAGCACTAACATACCGACACTGTGGGTTGGTCTTCTGACATCCCTGATCCTAAGCAAGTATATTGTCAGCGGCATGAACACGGAAAATTGCGAGGCTAACACTATGAATTGCTGGTAGGTATTCATTTTCGATACAGTTTATTGCTCCAGCTTATTCTATTGCACAATCCTTCGGGCACGCAAGTGTGATATCAAACATCTGTTCTTCCGTGCTTACCCTTCCGTCAGCCGCTTCAGTTGTCACCTGCACCACTACAAGCAGTTGTGGTATTTGTTGATCATTGATGGCTTCCCTTATTTCGAATCCTTCCCGCTGCACGATCTCCTGAAAAACATCAGCTCCGAAAAAATGATAGCGTATAGCCTGCGGGCGGGCCTTCCTGTAATTTTCGATCCATTCACGGGCAGTGGTCATGCTGACTTCAGTATCGGTGTTTGCGTCTATCACAATACGTTGTGACGGCGAGGTCCAGATATGAAGCAAGTCGTCCATCGGTATGATGATCACATGATGCTTGCCGGCGTCATCGAGGGCATGGTGAAACGTAAAGCCGACAAGGTTGGATGTGGATTGCATCATGGCCTCGAGATTGGCCTGTGTCACTTTATAAACCTGGGCGTCCCTTGCTCCGGTCAATTGACGTTGGTGCTCTGCGATCCATCGTAAACCCAGGCTTGCAGGGATTTGATCGCCCACGTCTTTCGTAAAGATGGAACTTGCAGCAGGCTGGTTTGCTTCGTCAGATGGCTGCTGACAAGACAGAATGACCATAAAAATCAGGATAGTACTTGCGATGGTTTTCATGACGGGTTTGGTTAGTTGTTTTTTAATTGAGTATCACGTATTAATGAATGGGTTTCCTAATAACATCCGATTTGCTGTCGATATTCAACTTCCCGAAATATTCGAGATATGCTTTCTGATAGTCTCCGTAGAGCTTTCTTTCGTTGCCGTCGCATATAAACGCACATCATGCCGGTCATAACCGCGAAGATGTCTAATTGAAATACCTTGTGAACTGGCAGAAGAGTATCCGGAAGGCGTAATCTGCAAAGGTCATGGAGGAACATAAAGAGCGGAAGAACAGGGAGCCACAATCTTCCCTTGTCCCCCGGTTTGTCCATGAGCTGTACAATCAGGACTGTCAGCATCATGAATTCAAAAAATACTATTCCGAAAACGAGCGTTCTCATCCCGAAAAATTTAAGGTCTTAGTTTCTGCGCAACATGAGTAATCATCCGTGAGGCCTTTACTCATTAGTGCCAGGCGATTGCAATACAAAAATATTTAGCGGTCGCAACTGTGCAAATGAACGCGTATTGCAGGACGCTGTAATGTAGTTGCGAGCTTTTTGTTCTTTCTGATTTTCAACTTATTGAGAGAACGGGACTGGCAAGATCAAAGTGGATCTGTCATGAAAATATGACAAACTATTTTTCTACCCCATGCAGGGGTGTTTCACTTTCTTCGGTTAATGATTTACTTCACATCTTCAACCATTCTACATATGACAAAACTATCAGCTATTGCTTTGGCGCTTCTTGTTTCCTTCGGCGCCTTTGCGCAGGAACTTACACAGCCGCCGAGTGGAGACAATCAGAAAGCCGTAGTGACCCAGTACATGGGTCCCGTATCGGTGACCATAACCTATAACAGTCCGGATGTGCTCGGTCCCAACGGCGAAGACCGCACGGGAAAGATCTGGGGTGAAGTCGTTCATTATGGATTCATCGATCAGGGATTTGGTCCGTCAAAGTCTGCTCCCTGGAGGGCCGGCGCCAATGAAAATACGACGATCTCATTCTCGCACGATGTGAAGGTGAACGGCAAAGATCTGAAAGCCGGCACATACGGCCTGTTCCTCGATGTTGAAAAGGAAGGGCCGTGGAACTGGGTATTCTCCAACAATTCAAAGAGCTGGGGAAGCTACTTCTACAATGCGAAGGAGGATGCGCTTCGTGTGGCAACCACTTCCGAGGATGCTCCCTACACCGAATACCTCACATTCAATTTTGACGAAAGAAAACCTTCGAGTACGGTGGCATATCTGCAGTGGGAAAAGAAGCGTGTGCCGATGAAGATCGAAGTACCAAACATCGATGAAGTGTATGTCGATCTCATGCGCGATGAGCTGCGGGGCGACGTCGCTTTCGACTATCAGAATCTTGTTGCGGCTGCAGAATTCTGTGCAGCAAGAAAAATCCATCTGGATGAGGCCCTGGCATGGGCTGACTCCGCGATCTATCAACCATTTTTTGGACGCCAGGAGTTCAATACTTTCCGTGCCAAAGCGATGGTCCTGCGCGCTATGGGAAAGGAACAGGAAGCAGATGCGGTGATGCTCACAGCGATCAATCACCATACTGCAACCATGCAGGCAGTCCATCAATACGGAAGGTCATTGCTTCAGGAGGGAAAAAATGAAAAAGCGCTGGAGATCTTCAAGCTAAACCGGAAAAATCATCCGGAAGATTCTTTTACAACCTATGTAGGGCTTGCAAGGGGATTTACCGCTGTGGGAGATAAAAAGAGCGCGATCAGGAACTGGGAACTTGCCATAAAAAACCTCCCGGCCGATCAGAAACGAAACCAAAAGTATTACGAAGATGAACTGAAGAAGCTGAAGGGATAGAACCTTTGTGGTCCTCTGCGGTTGTGTCATTTCAAGCCGCGATTCAATTGGATAAAATACAAACTGCGGAGATGCCAGGAAGGCGCAGGGGACCACAGAGATTTATTTGGCAGCGTTCCTGTTTATGAAGTTTGAGGTGATCTCGTTGAGGATCCTCACCTTTTCCGAAAAATCGCCTTTGATCTTGTCACGGATCTTTTGCATGTTGGCCAGCAAAGCTTCTATGTCGTCGGGGATGGACTCCTCGAAGTATTCACGCATCCTCTTCGCTATGGTTGGCGACTTTCCATTGGTGGATATGCCGATCTTGATGTTTCCCTTGGTCACGACAGATCCGAGATAGAAATCGCAGAGATCGGGAGTGTCGGCGACGTTGATCAGCAGTCTTCTCTTTCTTGCTAGTATGCGGATCCTTTCATGCAACTGTTTATCATCAGTTGCCAATATCAGTACATCTTTATGCACGAGATCGCGTACCCGGAAGTTCCGGTTAACGATCCTTACTTTCTTATTCGTTTTTGCGATCTCCTCAATTTCCGGATGTATACTTCCTGCAACGACAGTTACCGATGCCGCGGGACTACTTTTCAGCAAGGCCGAAAGTTTTTCAAGGCCCACGTTTCCTCCACCAACGATCAACGTCTCGAGTGCTTCGAGCTTCAGGAATACCGGGAACAGGTTGTTTCGATCGCTCATATTCAGGCGGTTTTTCGCAGCTGATCACTCACAACTTTCTGGAGGTCACGCGCATATTTCACCACCTCACCGATCACAATCACTGCCGGTGCCTCGATCTTCTCCTGCACTACCATATCAACGATAGTCGATACTGTACCAACCACCGCCTGTTGAGATGCCAATGTGCCGTTCTGGATCACGGCAGCGGGCGTATGGGACTTTCCGTGAGCAGCGAAAGTAGCGGCAATCTCGTCGATCTTGTTCAATCCCATCAGGATGATCACCGTGGCGGTTGACTGTGCAGCAAGGGCTATGTCACCGGATACAGTACCATTCTTTGTCGTTCCCGTCACCACCCAGAAACTTTCACTGACACCACGTGAGGTAACTGGAATATTCAGTGCAGCCGGTGCAGCGATCGCACTGGTGATACCGGGCACCACAGATGTCTCGATGCCATGCCGTATCGCACATTCTATCTCTTCCGAAGCCCTTCCAAAAACAAATGGGTCGCCTCCCTTCAGGCGCACCACGTGGCCATAGAGAAAGGCAAACTCTACGATAAGCTCGTTGATATCTTCCTGGGCGAACGAATGCGACCCCGCGCGCTTTCCGACGCGCAACAGTGGAATATGACCCGGTATGAGAGACAGTATTTCAGGTGATACCAGCGCATCGTAAAGAACGACGTCCGCCGACCTCAGCGTGTTCACTGCTTTCAGGGTGATCAACTCCGGATCGCCAGGTCCTGCTCCCACCAAAGTGAGGCGTGGTTGTTTGTGGAAGGTGAAAACAGAACTCATTTTACTTCTACGGTTTCTTTCTCGACATTACGGAACGCAAATACATCTGCAAGGAATCTGCGCGCATCAGCTGAATATAGGTCGGCGAATTCCTTCGTCGGCTCGTTCTTGTTGATCCTCAATACAAATTCCGTGAAGCTTCCTTCGAACGGGATAACACCGGTGTCGACAAAATGCTTCTGGAAATCGTTGAGGGTCTGGATCTGCGTGCTCGGCTTGATCTCTTTCGTCAGCAACAATGCCTTCGCAGTGTTGATAAACGAGCTATAGCTGTGATAGATCGAATCTGCATACAATCCGTTTTCAAAGGCTTCTTTTGCCCAGGCAAGCTTCTCTTCTGTCTCGTACAGCAAGGTGGACACAAGATCGATGATCACACCGGCACACTCTCCGACTGAAGTGTGCAGCTGGAAGTTATCTTCCTGGCCCCAGTCGACGTAGTCAAGCGGCACGGTGGCTGTCGTGTCTCCGAGCGGTTTCAACAATCCATAAAAATACTTCTGGCCAAGGCGTTTATAATAGTCGTGATAGTATTCTCCCTCGGTGCTATTCGTTTCATAATCCGTTAACAGGATACGAAGCGCATCGGGTCCTCTCCTGCTGGGGATCTTGATACCGACCTTGTCGGCGATCACGCCATCTCCATTGGTAAGCTTTGCGCCTCCGAGGAGAACAACAAGCGCGGGCATGATCTTGCCTTGTTTGTCCTTTATCGAGCTGCCGTGAAAACCGATGCTGGCCAAACCATGCTGACCGCATGAATTGGGGCAACCGCTGATCTTGATCTTGATATCCTGATTGTAGATGAGATCGGGGAACTCATTCTTGATCACACGCTCGAACTCTACGGAGATATTGGTGCTATCGGAGATGCCCAGAGCGCAGGAATCCGTTCCCGGGCAAGCCGTGACGTCACCCACGCTATCAAAGCCCGGTTCTGCAAGTCCCAACTTATCCAACGCGACAAATAAATGCGGCAACGCCTCGGGACGGACAAAACGAAGGAGATATCCCTGATTAACAGTAACACGCATTTCCTTCGACGCGAAGAGATCAACGACATCGGCAAATTCGCGAGCCTGGTCGGAAGGCAGGTTACCGAGCAACAGCTTCACATATACGCCATAAAAGCCCTTTTGTTTCTGTTCGAAAACATTGGTCTCTTTCCATCTGCGGTATTTGTTTTCATCAGCGATAGCCGGAGCCGATGCCAGCACAAGGGGTCCTGGTTCGGCATACGTGAAATTCCCGAAGTCGACTTTGTAAGAGGTCACTTTCAACGCTTTCTTTTCTTCCTCGACCAGTGCCATCAGCTTCTCAAGACCGATATCGTCGAGCAGGAATTTAAGTCGCGCTTTCATCCGGCGGTTGCGTTCGCCATAACGATCGAACACCCGGATCACGGCCTCTGTAAACGGGATCATCTGGTCCTCTTCCAGGAACTCATAGGCTACCTGCGCGAGATACGGGTTCGCACCCAAACCTCCGCCGATGAGGACCCTGAATCCGCGTTTGCCATTTTCGATCTTTGGAATAAATCCGAGGTCGTGAATAAACGCATAGGCCGTGTCCTCTTCGGAAGAAGAAAAAGCGATCTTGAACTTTCTGCCCATCTCCTGGCAGATAGGGTTACGCAAAAAATATTGGAACGCTGCATCGGCATAGGGAGCAACGTCGAATGGTTCTTTCGGATCAACGCCTGCGGTAGCAGATGCTGTGATGTTACGAACGGTGTTTCCGCAGGCTTCGCGCAACGTGATCTCGTCCTGCTCAAGCTTTGTCCATAGCTCTGGCGTTCTGTCGAGGCTGACAAAGTGGATCTGGATGTCCTGCCTTGTAGTCGCGTGCAGGTTGCTGCTCGCGTATTCGTCAGAGATATCGGCGATCTTTCTCAGTTGTTTGGTGGTCACACGTCCATAGGGAAGCTTGATCCTGATCATCTGCACGCCGGGCTGACGCTGGCCGTAGATACCGCGAACCAGGCGAAGGCTTCGGAACTTGTCGTCATCGATCTTGCCTTCCCTGTAAAGCCTGATCTTTTTTTCGAGGTCGATGATGTCGCGCTCAACTACCGGGTTGTTTAAATCTTCAAGTTCGGATCTGAAACTCTGCATGTTTTGTGTGTCGTTATGTTATAAAAAAAGCCTCCCTGTACTCAGGAAAGGCTTACTCTAATTCCGTTATCGTTAACCTGTCCTGCTATCGATCAAATGGGCTTGCAACACCAGCTGATTGGGGTTGACATAAAATTGACGTTACAGGACTTGCTCATGAGTTATTCTTTATTTGACTCGAATGTATACCAATTCACCAGGAAAAACAAACGCAAAAACTGCGAAATTGTTACAATTTAGGGCATACAACCGTTTGTTGACGGTCTGCAATCGATGTCAAAAGGCAAAAAATACCGTAGGATTGGTGAAAAAATCCTAAAAAAATTGTCCGTTCGGATATAAAAAAAGCCCCGGGTGTCGGGGCTAAAACGCTATGGCAAGGCGTTTATTCGTTGATGGTTGGACGCGACGTTTTTAACGTTGATCGTTACGCATTACAATGAATGTCAAAGTCTGTGCGATGATCATCACGCGTAGGGTCACTCGTTGTAGAGCAGATTCAGCTCGGGCATCTCCAGTGATTTGATCTCCTGGACTGCACCTCCCGCGATGCCGCGAACGTCGCCGTAGAGACATACAAGATTCTCCATTGCTTTCAATAATCTCTTTTCACGCTTCGCCCACTGGCTCATCATCACGGTCTTTTCCTTGATCAGGTCCTCCTGCATGTCATGGTAAGACTCGAATGCAGCTTCCAGTTTTTGCCGGAATTCGGTACCGGTGACATATGCGTAGATCATGTTCATCTTTTCTCCCTTGTTCTCCTGCGATGCAATGATCTCACCGATCCGCGACAAGTTGTGTCGAAACAAATAGGCCAGGGCTTTGAATTCCGGGAACGTACAAATCCAGACACCATCGCACTCACCGAAACGGGACATGCCCTCCGGCAATGCTTCCGTAACGATCACGCCAATGTCGGCCTGCTTCAAACGCATATCGTCTTTCAGCTTGCCAATCCAGTCGTTGCTGAAGTGCTTCGTGCGCTTGCTTTCATAGAGGATCTTTCCGCAAACACGCTCGAAGTTGTCCCTGACAATGTGAACACAGTCTCCACCCCTCTTTCCCTTTGAAACTTCTTCGATCACATCGCGCGGGAAGGCGTGCCCGAGATAATCTTCGATGGCAAGCTCCTGGATCTCTCCCTGTAGCTGCATGCTTCCCTGCTCGGATTTTCTTTTCATTTCGTTGATAAGCTTATTCTGATCGTCGAGCTTTTTCTGCAGCTCCGCCTGCCGCAGACGCTCTTCTTCCCGAATGCGCTCGGTTTGCTCCTGCAACTTTTTCTGCATGGCAAGGGCCAGGGACTCCTGGTCGCGCTTCAGGGCAAGCTCCCTTTCGCGTAATGCGATCTCCGCTTTATCACGTGCTGTCTTCTCCAATTGCTCCTTCAAAAGTCTTTCACGATCCAGCAGGCGCTTTCTGAGCTCCAGCTCCAGCTGATCTTCACGGCTTTTCAGCTCAAGCTCCTTTTGTGACATGGAAACGGCCAACGCCTCGAGTTCCTTCAAGCGCTGTATCTTGACTTTCCGATCCTCCTCAAGCATCTGAAGGTGAGCACGAAATTTCTCCCCTTCCTCCTTCCTTACAGCTTCCGACACTTTTCTCGCATTCAGGGAAAGCTTCTTCTCGAATTCCTGCTCAAGCTGCACCCGTATATCGTGACCGATCGCATCTTCCGGAGTGAATTTGTTCCCACAGTGCGGACATTTCACCCTTAAAACTGTCTCCTGGATGTCGTTCATAACCTTGTATTTGTTTCGAAAGTATCCGCAGACTGTGACAACTTATGTCAAACCGCTATTTTGCAGGAATTTCTCTTCAGCATGAAAAAAGCAGCAAAGAAAAAAGCCGAGAAAAAAACTGAATCCATCCTGCCGCACGGAAGGTTGATGAGGTTATTCCAGATCATTGCCGTCCTGAAAACGGGGCACTGGACGATCCAGCAACTCGCCGACAGGTTCGATACGAGCTCACGCACGATCTATCGATACATCAAATTGCTTGAAGAAGTTGATTTCCTGATCGAAAAGGACTTCCAGAACAGATACTTTATCATTACATCCGAAGACGATCCTACGCAGACCGTATTTTCGATTGAAGAAACGAAGCTGATCAAAAAGCTGATCCAGAGCGGAACGACGGATAACCCCCTGCGAAATTCATTATTGAAAAAGCTCGCGCTGAATTCGGAGATCGACAGCATGCCGCGGTTGTTTGTAAAAGCGCGTCTCAGCAAATTCGTGGATGAGCTAGCGTTGGCTGTAAAAAATAAACATCAGGTCATTCTCAAGAACTATCATTCGGCCAGAAGCAATGAGATCAGCGACAGGTTGGTTGAGCCGATCCATTTTGGCGATAACTACCAGTCGATCATGGCGCTGGATACCAATGACAAGGTCTGCAAGCAGTTCAAGCTCGATCGCATCGGTGAAGTGCTACAGGTAGACAAACCGTATCAATACGAATCACTTCATAAAAAAACCGACACCGATATCTTCGGATTCAGTGGTGATGAGCAAACATGGGTGACACTCAAGCTGAACATGCGTGCCTATCTCCTGTTACGCGAAGAGTTTCCGCTTTCGCTCAGCTATCTCGAGAAACAGGAGGACCATTACCTTTTCCATGGGCCCGTTGCCAACCTCGAGGGTATCGGACGTTTTACCCTGGGTTTGATCGACGAGCTTACAATCATCGGCCCTGACAGCTTCAGGGAATTTATCGCTCAAAAGATCTCGGGATATCAGAAGACGGGCAGGGCAAAGTAATTGTCTTGTGTGGGTAGTTTAAATTTCCAGATCTGAATTTTTCGTTGTAGGCTATAACGTCTGGATATAGCGTTTGAAGTCTTCAATCAAACTGGCCTCGCTTATATTCAGCGCACCAGTAGCCTGATCCCTGCGCGTGAAGGACAACATCTTCACCAGTATGTCCCGACCGTATTTTTGATCGATGTATCTCACGAGTCCGCCTGACAGACCGTACTTATGTTTGCCTTTCCAGAAGTCGTCGAGGGATGCCGGTATCTTGTTCTCCCGTTGAAGTACTTTAAGGTCGTTAAGCCTTTTATCATCCAGCTGACCCGACGCATAGGTCGCCACTCCTTCCACAAGCCAGTCAAGGCCCAGCACGTCACTAAAATCGCGACTTGGATTGAGCTGTCCGTGAAAAACATGAACTACTTCGTGTGTGATCAGCTTTTGCATCTTTATGGTGTCTGAGGCATCATGCTCGCATGCCTCCGTTTTCCATCGTTCAGGCGAGAGCAGGTCAAGTTTGGGGCCGACACCACTTGCTACCATCCAGCATTCGGATTTAAAATCAGGCGTTCCCCAGTCGGTTTGCCATTGCTTGTCGAGGGCAGCACGCGTAGGATAAACGTTGACGTTAAAAAC
>CBHTUB010000029.1:0-23117 GCA_966095595.1 uncultured Chryseosolibacter sp.
TTCCCCGGGAATGCAGGTACTATCCGGGCGAAGCGGTGCAGTTCAATGGAAGAAAGGAGATCATGGTGGTAGATCAGATCAAGAGAAAAGGCAAAACCTTTATCATTACATGTCTATGGTTCGACGAGGCAACAAAGAAAACAGTTTCCGACATGTTTGAGGAATCGGAGCTGAAACCGCTGGACTGGTACGGCTACCACTCAGAGGTGGCCATAAACCGGAGCAGTGAGCGCAGATAGAAGACCATTTCAGATACCGTGATCCAGGTATCTGGGGTCAAATTTCAAACTATGGGAGGGATTCGTTGAGGGACTAAGTTTTTTATATTCACGTTCAAAAGTATCCCTCGTTAATGAAACTGATTATTGATAAGAAAGTATCGATTGGCTTTCTGTTGGCGCTTCTGGCGCTGATTTCGCTGGTCTTCTTGTCATTCAAAAACCAAAGCCATTACCTTCAGACTACGAGAAACATCATTCAGCAGAATGACATTCTCTTTCACACCGAGCAAATTCAAAAAAGCCTGCTTGAAATCGAAAGCGCCCAGAGAGGTTACATCATCATCGGCGACTCCGTATTCCTCGATTATTATAATAGTGCCTATCAATCCACTCAAAAAAGCCAAATGCAGCTTGCCGCAGCACTGGCGAACGGCACCCCAGAGGACATCAGCCATCTTCAACGGATCGACCATCTCATAAGGCAAAAGTATGAATTCGCCGAGAATGCGATCAAAGCCAGAAATACCGACTTTGAAATCTCAAAAAAGATCGTTGCTTCCTATCGTGGCAAGGAGCTCACGGATGAGATCCGGTTATTGATCGCCAGAATACAGTCGAATGCCACCCAAATGGCAAAGGACTATCGAGACGAGCGCGAGCGTTTCATGACCAACTTTACCGTCATGTTTCTCGTGATCATAGTAACGGCAGTCGTGCTGCTCACGACGCTATTCTTCATGATCAACAGAAGTATTAATGTACGCGCCAGGGCCAACGAAAAAGTCAGGCAGCTGAACAGCGAGCTGGAAGCGTTCAGCTACTCCGTGTCTCATGATTTGCGCAGCCCTCTCAGGGTGATCGACGGATATGCCATGTTGCTGGAAGAAGATCATTACGACAAGCTTGACGACGATGGTAAGAATGCTATCATGGCAATTATGAGAAATGCCCGTAAAATGGGCCACCTGATCGACGATCTGCTGGAATTCTCCCGTGTAAGTAAAAAGGCTGTCAATCCCGTAAAGGTCGACCTCGCACCTATCGTAGCGCGCATAGCAGAGGAAGCACGGACACAAAATGAATGTGAGCGATGCATCATCCATATAAATAACCTCGAACCAGCTTACGCCGATTTGAAAATGATAGAACAGGTCTGGATCAACCTGATCTCAAATGCCGTTAAGTACTCATCAAAGAAGAACGAACCGGTCATTGAGATCGGATGTAAAAATGGACATGACAGGATTATGTATTTTGTAAAAGATAATGGTGTCGGATTCAACATGGATTTTAAGGAAAAACTGTTCGGGGTTTTCCAGCGCCTGCATCGGCCGGAAGATTTTCCTGGAACCGGTGTTGGGCTGGCGATCGTAAAGCGCATCATCGACCGTCATGGCGGAGAAGTGTGGGCCGAATCGAAAGTAAATGAAGGCGCCACGTTTTATTTTACATTACCCAATCGTTAAACAATATGAATGAACATCCTGGATTTGAAATCCTGCTTGCTGAAGACAACCCGGATGAGGCACATCTTACCATTCGTACCCTTAAGAAAAATGGTTACGACAGCATTCATCATGTCAGGGACGGCGAAGAAGTGATCGAACTGATCCGGCAACCCCTTCCCTACCGGCCGAAATTGGTACTGCTCGATCTGAAGATGCCCAAGATCGATGGCATCCAAACCTTGAAAGTTCTGAAGGAGGACAAGTGGTGGCGAACGATACCGGTAGTCATGCTCACCTCATCCGACTCGGAAAGAGATATCGTCGAGTCCTATGAGATCGGTGTGAATGCCTACATCATCAAACCCGTGAACACAGAAAATTTCAAAAAAGCCATCGAAGACATTGGCGCGTTCTGGATCAGGCGGAATCGTGCAAATCAGTAATCCGCGGTGTCGTTGGACGCATTATGTCATGCCTGGCATTGGCTTACCGGCCATTCGATGATCATAACTCAGTCTGAAAATTTCGAAGTCTAAACGTGGCTGGCGCCAGTTTTATGCCATTTCATCGCCGGCCAGTGATGACCATGTACCGGGTAAAGCTGGATCAATAGCAAACCTGACATCGATGACATTTAATGAAAAAGCACGTACAACATTCAAGTCGTACGTACTTCATGTCAGTGGTTGGCTGAACAA
This sequence comes from uncultured Chryseosolibacter sp., assembly GCA_966095595.1. Lineage (GTDB taxonomy): Bacteria > Bacteroidota > Bacteroidia > Cytophagales > Cyclobacteriaceae > Chryseosolibacter. The sequence goes on from CBHTUB010000029.1 coordinate 2,368, forward strand.
TTCAAGGCAATTTATCTTAAAAACCACCGGAATCTATCGGGGTTTTCCTGATTTTGAAATCTCGGGTCCAAAAAATCACCGCAAAAAAAAACACCAGCAACGTCTTTGCTAGTGTTTTTTCTCTGAAGTTTTTTAATAGTCTAAAAATATTGCAGTACGCCGCCTAACGCAATAGTACTTTTCTACCATTTTTTGCAATGGCGGAGCGGCCGTACCTACCCAAATTTGGGGATCAGATGAGCTTTTGAAAAGATTAGCCTTACAGTCGGTCTAAAAAGGAGTAGACATCACCCGTGGTCTGCGTATAGATCGCGATACCATGGATAGATCTTTGCCAGGCCATCCTTGAAATATACGGTCGGCTTGTATCCCAGGAGTGAACTGATCTTCGAGATATCCGCCTTGGAGTGTTTTACATCTCCGGGTCTCTCGGTGCCATGGATCGCCTTAATGTCCTTCCCGGAAATGTGACGCAAAGCTTCGAGCATCTCATTGAGGTATGTCTTTTCGCCGCAGGCCACATTATAGACCTGGTTGAGTGCGGCTGTGTTGTCGGTAAAAAGCGACAATACATTTGCCTGCACGGCATTGTCGACGTAGGTGAAATCACGGCTATGTGTTCCGTCTCCGTTGATCACGGGCTGTTTTCCTTCGAGGAAAGCTTTGCAGAATAGGGGAATGACGGCGGCGTAGGGATTGTCCGGACTTTGCCTGGGACCGAAGACATTGAAATAACGAAGTCCTACGTAGTCCAGACCATACGCCTTCCTGAATACATCGGCGTACAACTCGATGGCAAACTTGGTGATGGCATAGGGACTCAACGGCCTGCCTATTCGCTCCTCTTTCTTGGGAAGCTCAGGGCTGTCTCCGTATGTGCTTGACGAGCATGCGAGCACTACCCTATCGACTTTGTTCTGCACCGCTGCAAAAAGGATGTTTACCGTGCCATCGATGTTGACCGCAGTACTTCGCATCGGATTTTGCAGGGACCGTGGTACCGATCCCAGGGCAGCCTGATGTGAGATCAGGTGAAATCCCCTTGTAAGCTCAAGCATTCGGTCATAATCACAGATGTCGGCCTGAAAAAATTCGAATTTGGGCTGACTGCGAAATTCATCAAGGTTCGATGCGTAACCGTTTGACAGGTCATCAATCACCCTTACTTTTTCAACACGTTCGTCATTGAGAAGCGTTTCCGTCAGGTTAGAGCCTATAAAGCCCGCACCTCCTGTTACTATAATGCGTTTGCCAGCCATTAAAGGTTATTTTCGGGTGCAAAGCTATCAAAAAATCATTACCACCCTACCCGTTGGCCAGTATGGGGCGCTGTGAACAGACGAGATTTTTAATCTTTTACGAAGAGCCAGAGTAGCACTGAAATAAGCAATGAAAAAAAAGCGATCATGAACAGCATGGAGTGGTCTCCTGCTTCGGAGACGATCCTCGAGACACCTACCGTCATCATCGCCGGAAGTACGATGGAGAGGTTGAACAACCCCATGTAGAGGCCCATTTTTGCCGGGTCAACCTTTTCGGTCATGATCGCAAAAACGAGCGAAATAATGGCTGACCAGCCAACGCCGCAGGCAAACATGCCAATGTAAAAATTCAACTCCTTCGAGCCGAACAGATAAATGAAACCGTAGCCCAACATCATGCAAGTCAAAGCCGCAACATAGGTATGTATTCTTCCCCATTTCCGGCTGAGGGGTTGCAGGACAAGGACAGGCAAAAGTGCCCCGACAAAGTTCAGGATCAGAAAACCGAGCGACAGAATATTACCTGCAGTCGCATCTGCCCTGGGTTGACTTTCCCCGGCGAGAAGCCGCGAAAATATATCGGCGATAAAAACGCTTTCCGACTGCGAAAGGATATTTTCTCTCACGTAGAAGAAACACATCACAAACACGCTCTGAACTCCCAGCCAGGTAAATGCGTGTGCAAGCAGCATCTTGCTGAATTCAGTTTCGCTCGTAGAATGATGTCCACCTTTCGCAAAAAGAAAAATACCAAAGGCAAGGCTTAAGATGATACATACCGCCATCAGGGGCGTTTCGTACTCACTCAGGGTGTCGTCGAGGAAACCTTTGTTTAGGGTGACAAATATCCCGTACACAAGAAAACCGTAGAGTGGCCTCAATACACGCAGCGCCTCTTTCCAGGACGCAGCTCCACCGGAATTCTGTACGTTTTCGCGCTCCACGGCAACTGGTTCAGTGATAAAGATCAATGGCAGTGTGGAGAAGACGAGAATCAAACCCGCAGCAACGTAGATCAATACAACATTTCCAAACACGATAGATATGAAATATGCCGCAATCGAAAACCCACCCGAAAGAACTTGCATCCACGCGTAACCCTTTGTTCGTGATACGCCGGGGTCCGTGACATCCGCTATGATGGCGCGGGCCGGGTTAAAAGTTACGTTGATCGAAATATCAAGGAGCAGGGCGATGGAGGCTGCGATAACGAACATCGACGTGTTGCCTGTGAGTGCACTGATCTGGTCGATGTTCAACAAACACAAAAACATCAACATTCCCAATATCCCACCGGCAGCGATAAACGGTTTCCTTCTGCTCCCAAACAATCGGAAATTATCGCTGATCACTCCCACAACGGGCTGAACGATGATGCCCGATATGGGGCCGGCCAGCCAAACAAGCGCTACGTCTTCAATGTGCAAATTATAACGGCTACTCAATATCCAGCTCAGCACCGCTACCTGAGTGGAGAACGAAAAACCGACCGCGGTAACGGGTAAGCTGAGAACAACAAAAAATCCATTGGTCAGTTTCTTCTGGAATGGCAACATGCTGGGTTCGGATAAAATTGGGCCTGGGAAACACTTACTCGGTTCGATCACGTCCGAGCCTAATGTATAGCCCACACGCCCACCCCATAGGGCTGAAGCGAGAGTCGATTGTTTGCAATTGTAGTCTTGCCGTAAAGTGCAGCATACTTTACTTTATCTGTCTTGAGATTTACGGTTTGTTTTTCGCCAGAGAGATTAACTACGACCAATGCTTTATCCTTCCCTGCGTCGCGAATGAAGCTGAATACCTTACCATTATCATTCTGAACCGCTTTATATTCTCCCGTCGAAAGCGCAGCACTGCCTTTGCGAACCTTGAGGATCGCTTTGTAAAAATTGAGCAGTGATTTATCATCACTCTGTTGTTCTTCGAACGAGATCCCATCATTGGGTTTGGCATATGCGTTGTCCCACCAGGGCCCGGTGTTCCTGTACCACAGTGCCATGCCGTTCCCACGCCCATCTTTGTACCACTCGAACGCTTCGCGATATGGGATGTCGTTGCCATCGGTAGAACCGTATTTTCCAAAACCACCGTCGCCCGTCATACCGAGCTCTTGCCCATAGTAGATTGAAGGCATGCCGCCAATGAGCAATGAAAGCGCCGCGGCCGCTCGTTCCTTCCCCGGATCCTGACCAAAAACGGTTGCCGACCGATCGATGTCATGATTCTCGATGAAGACCACCTGATTCTTCCCTGCGGGTGTCTTTCCGAAAATAATTTCTGCCTGCTCCACGATCTTTTGCTTGTCAAGGGAAGTGATCGCATACCACAAGCCAAATGCAAAAACCACATCCACATTCGCTTTTTCGAAATAACCAAATCCATGATCCATCCAATCCGCCTGTTCTGCGATGAACTTGATTTCCGGATTCACGGCCTTGACCTTCGTGATCAGCGGTGAGAAGAATTCCGCAAAAAGGTTGGTCAGCTCCGGCTTCTTGTCAAGGTTGTCCATCGCGTGATCAAGACGGAAACCATCCGCACCGTCGTCAAACTTGCCGTCACCGTTAGGGTCGGCAAAAAAGCGGAAGAGCTTCACATTGTAGTCCAGCACCTCGGGGCTCTTGAGATTTACCGTTGTGATCCTCAGCGTTGAGCCGTCATAGCTGTTCAACGCTGTAAGGCCAAAGATGATGGTGGAGGGAATGGTATGTGCCTCATCCTGAAATAAAATATGATTGCGGTATTGTGATTGCGGATTTCCGACAGCGTCCTTCCACCATGCGTGGTATTCTGTAACATATTGCGTCTCCATGTCGAGATAGATCTTCATTCCCCTCTTGTGAATGTCTTTTACAAGGGCGAGATAGTCGTCCATGGTTCCATATTCAGGATCGATAGCTTCGAAGTCGTTGGCGAAGTAATTATGATAGCAGTTCGCTTCATACAGCGGAAGCAATAGTATCGAGGTCACGCCGAGATCCTGCAGGTAGTCCAACTTTTGCCGTATGCCATTCAGGTCGCCGTGTAAATCTCCATTGCTATCGTAAAAGCTCCTTTGAAACAGGTGATAGATGACCTCACCTTTTTGCTCAGTCCGTTTGTTGTCCTGTGCTCCAACAGGTATATACAATGTCGTTAACTGGAGGGCAAAAATGATCACGAAAGAAAACCGGGTCAATATGGTCGTACGAATACCGGGATAGTTGATCGTTGTCATGCGTTTATCGATGTAAAATGGTTGTTCAGGAATTTTTTCATTTCGAGGATGATCTGCCATTGGTTTCCTATGGGCTGCAATGTAAATGGCAACGAGGGCATATACGGTGCGGGCCCGAATTCCGGACAGATGAGGAACCGATCATTGCGATCGGCCATTCGATATTCGAGTATTTTAGACCACCAGCCGACGAAACGCGAGAGGTGATGATTCCATTCCGGTGCGAACGGGTCGCTCACCTGAGGTGCCTGCTCCTGCCCCACCCTCGCATGAACATATCCGCTCCGACGCAATATGACGTCGATGATCTCTTCCTGGTCTTCGAGAAGGCTTTCAGACACGGTACAAAAATGTGACAGGTCGGCTGTTAGTGTGAGCTCCGGAAATTTTTCAAGATACGGCAACAATGACTTCGCATGAAACGAGAATCGTCCGCGATGCGTCTCGTGCAGGATCTTTACGCCGGTCCGCTTTTCAACATTCAAGACAGCTTCGATCACTCTGCAGTTGTCGTCGAAGGAATAATGGTCCGAGCCGGTGTGTGAGTTGATGAATGCCGGCTCATAGACGGCCAGTTCTTTTAATTTCCTTTCCACGCGATCAATATAAACTTTGACCGCGTCTCTGCCAGGCGCCTCGAGCTGCTGTGGAATAAAAATAAAACCAGGATCGATGGCACGCCTCCTTTCCAGTTCACCGATAAACGTTTCCCTAAATGATCGTGGCGATGGTAAATTAATTTCTATACCATGAAAGTCATGCGTTACAGCCTTGTCAACAAAGCTGTGCGCATCAACATGCTCATATCCCCAGAAAGGGCAGATGTATCTTATTTGAATACTCAAGAATTTATAATGGTTCTGACTCAAAACATAGATGACTCATCACGGGAATAGAGCACCGGATTGATCGGTGTATTCACTATCTCACCCGGCTTTGCGCCCGGACACCACGTATTCCAGTCATTCAGTTGATTTTTGTTCTCGGGCGCCTTCAATCTCATGTCCTTGTCCATATAGATCATCGTCATTACCTTCCTCATCGCGCTCGTCGTATTTGCACCAGCGCGGTGGAATACCCATCCGGAATGAAAACTGACCTCCCCTGCCTCGAAGGGCTCCACAACATGTTTGAAATCCGTGACCCGAAGTTTTTGTTGAATCACGGTCTCACTTTCATCACCAATCTCAAGATCCCTCCCTTCGACAATCTGGTGGCTGCCAGCGCTAAACTCGAGCGGCCCGAGCTCGATTGGCGTCGCCTGCAGGGGAACCCAGGCAGTAACGGTCTTATCGGTCTCAAGTGGCCAGTAATACTGATCGGCATGCCATGGCGTGATACCTCCCCCGCCTTCCTTGAACAAAGCCTGATCATGGTAAAGACGTGAACCCGATGTCTGCATGAGGTCCGCCGCAATTTTTGCCAAACGTTTGCTGAACACCAACTCTTTTACTACCTCGTCTTCACGCCACAAATTCATCATTTGAAGAAAAGCCTTGCCGTACGTGGACCTTTCTTCGATGGCTGTATGAACGGTATTCATTCTTTCAACCCGCCCGGTAACAGCCTTGTTGAAAAATTGAAGCGACTCCTCGTTGAGAACATTCCTGAGCTTGATGTAACGATACTTGTCATAGAATGCTATCTGCTCGCCGGTCAGTTCATATGGCTGCTGCAAAAAATCGAGGATCGCAGACGGTATTGATCTCATAACTGTTAAATGAAATGTTTCGAATATAAAGTTAACGGCAGGGAGAAGTTGAATCTGACACTAATCTTCCAATTTCCGGCACTATATTGACATACTTTATTGAAATATGGGCTTACTACTTGTAATTTAGGATAATTTTATACTTTACAAGTGTCTTGAGAGCGAAGCTGGAACATCTGTCACATTCCGATCAGTCATTTCATTGCTATGATCTGAATGTTCCTTCGTTCGACCTGTACTGGCATTATCATCCCGAATATGAACTGACCCTTATCGTAGCCGGCAAAGGGAAAAGAATGGTCGGCAACAGCTATGAAGCTTTTTCGTCGGGCGACTTTGTGCTGCTCGGGCCGAACGTGCCGCACACATGGATCAGCGAGAAAAAGAAACGGCAGCGATGCAGGGCGATCGTTCTGCAGTTCTCCAGAAAATTCATCGAGCCGCTCCTTCAATATAAAGAGTTGAAGGAGATCGAAAAGCTTCTTCTCAAATCCGATAAAGGAATATATTTTATCGACTCCCGCGCCGAAGTCGCTTCACTCGTGGAACAAATTCCCACGCTTGAAGGACCCTGCCGATTGATACAACTCATTCAGATCCTTCAGAAGCTCACGCGGATCAAAAGTGTTGAGCTAAACAGGAATGCATTCAAGCCCATGAAGGGGAATTTTGACCAGCGGCGAATCAATAAGATCTTCCAGTACGTTCAGGATCACCACAGACAGAACGTGTCGTTGAAGAAAGCTGCGGCGATGATCAATTTGTCCGAGAGCGCATTCTGCAAATATTTCAAGAGGCTGAGTGGTAAGACATTTTCAGATTATGTCAACGAAATACGCATTGCCAGCGCGTGCCAGTTACTTATTGAAACCGAGCATCCGATCTCGCGCATCGCCTCCGATGCGGGTTTTGAATCACTCACCTATTTTAATCGTGTCTTCATGAAGAAGAAGGGAATCAAGCCGAAAGACCTGAGAAAGTTTGCGGCTGAAGCTTAACAAGATGGAACCGTTCCTTTGTGACGGTTAAGGAGCGACCAGAAAATGTGGATTGAGCAAGTCCTTCTTATTGTATACCAGCTCCTGGTTGGTACCGTGCTGGTAAACCTTTAATCCGACTTCGTTTACGATGACGTGGGCTGCAGCAGTGTCCCACTCCATGGTAGGCGCAAATCGCGGATACAGATCCGCCTTTCCCTCTGCAACGAGGAGAAATTTCAAACTGCTTCCCTTTGAAACAAGCGTTGGCGATTTCAACGCTGCAATAAATTGCTCTGTCTCAGGGCTCATATGCGACCTTGAGGCGACCACGATAAGGCCTTCCCTATCAAAACCAAAAGATGCTTTCTTCTCAAGCCGTACTTCGGAACCATCGTTTTGCATGAAGGCTCCACCGCCTGCAGAGGCGTAAAATATTTGTCCCGTGACAGGTATTGCCACAACTCCCAATACCGGTACACCATTATGGACAAGCGCGATGTTGACTGTAAACTCACCGTTTCGCTTAATGAACTCCTTCGTGCCATCCAGCGGATCGACGATCCACAGGTATTCCCAATTCTTTCGCAAGTTGAAGTCGATAGACTTTCCCTCTTCGCTCAGAACCGGAATATCGGTGCCAGCAAGCTCAGTGACGATACTGGAATGTGATTTCTTATCGGCAATTGTAATGGGTGAATGATCGCCTTTTGCCTCAGCCTTGAAGTCACCGGAATTGTAGACGTCCATGATGACGTTACACGCTTCCTTGGCAGCTTGCAAGGCGACGGGAAGTAGGTCACGCAAATTCATCATTTGGTTCCTATACGATCATTCCTGCTGCAACGGTCTCGTTGGTCGCTTCATCTACCAGAATAACGCTACCGGTAATCCTGTTTTTCCGATAGCTGTCGAAAGCCAGGGGCTGTGCCGTCCGGATCTTCACCCTTGCGATGTCGTTCATGCCCAGTTGTTGTGCGTCCTCAACACGATGCAGCGTATTGATGTCGAGCTTGTATTGGATCTCCTTCAAAACGCCTCGGACTTCTTTCGTGGTATGGCGGATAAAGAACTTCGTGTTCAGGCTCACGGTTTTCTGATTCATCCAACAGATCATAAGGTCCAGATCCTGTTCGAGCTGGGGATGATTGTTGGGCTTTGCGATCACATCACCCCGGCTGATATCGATCTCATCTTCAAGCGTCACGGTAACAGACATCGGAGCGAATGCTTCTTCTATCTTTTCTCCTCCCAACTCGATGCTTTTGATCTTTGACGTGAAACCCGACGGAAGCACAAGCACTTCCTCTCCAGGTCGGAAAATTCCTCCCGCCACACGCCCCGCATAGCCGCGGTAATCGTGATGTTCCCTGGATTGCGGCCTTATAACGTACTGTACGGGAAATCTGCTATCGATGTGATTATAATCGCTTTCGATATGAACAGTTTCCAGCATGTGCATGAGTGTCGCTCCCTGATACCATGGGGTATTCTCTGAACGGTGGACAACGTTATCGCCCGCGAGCGCGCTGATGGGCACAAATTGAATATCGGAGATCTCGAGCTTCGAGGAAAACGCCTTGTAATCCTCAACGATCTTCTCAAAAATTGCCTCGTCGTAATTCACGAGGTCCATCTTGTTCACGCACACGATAATGTGGGGGATCTTCAGCAGTGAAGCAATGTATGAATGTCTGAAAGTCTGCTCTACCAATCCTTTCCTTGCATCGATAAGGATCAACGCCAGATTGGCTGTTGAAGCACCCGTGACCATATTACGGGTGTACTGAATATGTCCGGGCGTATCCGCGATGATGAATTTCCTCTTGGGTGTTGCAAAATAGCGATAGGCCACGTCGATCGTGATGCCCTGCTCACGTTCGGATTTCAAACCGTCGGTGAGAAGTGAAAGGTCGACGTAATCGAAACCTTTTTTTGCACTCGATGCCTCGACAGCTTCGAGCTGATCCTCGAAGATGGATTTGCTGTCGTACAGCAATCTTCCGATCAACGTGCTCTTTCCATCGTCTACGCTCCCTGCCGTGGTAAATCTCAATATCTGGTTCATTTGTCTTTATTTCTTTGTGCCCTTTGTGGATCCTGTTGGTCTTTGTGTCCTGGATTTAAATGCAATACACAAAGTTCACAAAGGTCACGGGGGTTGATGCTTTAGAAGTAGCCTGATTTTTTCCTGTCTTCCATGGCTGTCTCAGAACGTTTGTCGTCGGCACGCGTACCGCGCTCGGTTTTACGCGATGCTGCAACCTCCGCAATGATCTTTTCGATCGTGTCTGCATTCGACTCAACCGCGCCGGTGATCGGCATGTCGCCGCAGGTACGGAAACGAACTACCTTGCGCGTCGGTGTCTCACCCGGCTTCAACTTCAGCCACGGTGAGGTCGACAAGATCGCTCCGTCCCTTTCAATCACTTCGCGTTCGTGCGAGTAGTACAGTTTCGGGATGGGAATATTTTCGGTGTAAATATATTGCCACACATCCATCTCCGTCCAGTTGGAGATCGGGAACACGCGGAAGTGCTCTCCTATGTGCTTTTTGCCATTGAACAGGTTCCACAGCTCGGGGCGCTGATTCTTGGGGTCCCATTGCCCGAATTCATCGCGGTGAGAAAAGAAACGTTCCTTGGCCCGCGCCTTTTCCTCGTCGCGTCTCGCACCACCCATTGCCGCGTCGAATTTGTACTTTTCTATCGTGTCGAGAAGCGTTACTGTCTGCAAAGCGTTTCTGCTGGCGTTCCAGCCGGTCTCTTCTTTTGCCCGGCCAGCGTCGATACTTTCCTGCACAGACCCCACGATAAGCTTCACCCCTAGCTCATTCACAAGCCAGTCGCGATATTCCATCGTCTCGGGAAAGTTGTGCCCCGTATCGATGTGCACGAGCGGGAACGGAATACGCGCAGGGTGGAATGCCTTGCGAGACAAATAGGCAAGAACAATGGAGTCTTTGCCTCCCGAAAACAACAGCGCAGGTTTCTCGAACTGCGCAACTACTTCCCGGATCACGAAAATAGCTTCCGCTTCAAGTTCTTTAAGATGACTAAGATAATATTGACTCATTTCTCTCAACCGCGTGGCGGCTCAATGGTTGTTAAGACTAACTTTCGGCTTCACGATAGAAAGCAGACGCATCAACGACTCCTCTACCGTATGCTCATGCGTATTGATGATCACATCCGGATTCTTCGGCTTCTCATACGGAGAATCGATACCCGTAAAATTCTTCACCTCTCCCGCCCTGGCTTTTTTATACAGACCTTTCACATCGCGTTGCTCGCACACCTCGAGTGGAGCGTTGACAAACACCTCGATGTAATTCCGGGCACCTACAATATTTTTTACCTGCTCCCGGTCGGCCTGGAATGGCGAGATGAAAGCGCTCAGCACGATTACTCCGGCATCCAGAAACAGTTTCGAGACTTCACCTATCCGTCTTATATTTTCAACCCGCCCTTCTTCGGTAAATGTGAGGTCTTTGTTCAATCCCGTCCGGATGTTGTCGCCGTCGAGTAAATACGTTTTGAACCCCTGTGCAAACAGCTGAGCTTCGAGCTGCACGGCAAGTGTGGACTTCCCGGATCCTGACAATCCCGTAAACCACACCAACTGCGCACGCTGGTTCATCAGCTGCTGCCGTTGCTCAAGGCTTACTTTCGTTTGTATGGGATACAAGTGTTCTCTCATTTAGACCAGGTTATAGAACAGGGAGATAAACGTCACGCAAATTAAAACATAAAGGACCGTCAATGGTGTTCCGACTCTGATAAAATCTTTGAATTTGTAACCACCGGGACCATAGACCATGAGATTGCACTGGTATCCGATAGGTGTCATAAAATCGCCCGACGCAGCAAACGCGATCGCAACAAAAAACGGTGTATAGGGAAGATGGGATTGATCGGCGAGCGACATGGCAATCGGAAACACAATAGCGACTGCCGCTGCATTGGTGATGAGCGCCGTTAAAAATATAGTGATGAGAAAAAGCGCGCTAATCACTGCCACCGCGCCAAGACCTTTTACTGAGAAAAGCAGCCCGCGCGCAATCCAGTCTGCAGTACCCGACTTCTGTAATCCAACGCCTACAGCGAGCGAGCATATGAGAATCAGCAGCAGGCTCAGGTCGAGCTCTTTGCGTATCTCCGTTAATGTCATGACACCGAGAACGACAAATGTGGTCAGTATAACTACGCAGGCATTGAACAATGGCAATACATTGACGACTCCGAGCGCCAGCAGGATCAGTGAGCCTATGCCTACCCATGACAACCAACGTTTCTGCTCAGACTTTATACGTTTGGGAACGGAGAGAAAGAAGAGGTCAGAATCATTGGTGGTCTGTTTTGGTTGCTCTCCGGCAAGGAGCAGGAGGAAGTCGCCTCCCGCCAGATAAGTCTCCCCAACCTTTCCCGCAACCCTTCGTCCATTGCGATGTATTGCGATGATGGAAGCGTTGAATCGCTCACGGAAATTTGAATCCTTTATGCGCTGTCCTATCAACGCAGAGTTTGCCGGGATCACCGCATCGACAAAATGAAAATGTTCTTCAAGATTCAGATCGGTCTTCGGTAACGACAAGCCGTTGTCCTCCCTGATGAGTCTATAAATAGATTGTGTGTTTCCGGAAAAGAATAGCATATCACCCGCCTCCAGAATCTCATCAGGACTCACCGGCGAAATGATCCGCTCATCCCGAATAATTTCTACGAGGAAGACGTCCTGCAAATTTCTAAGCCCTGCATCTTTCACCGATTTCCCTATCAGGGCAGATTCCGGTGCAACCTCCGTTTCGACAATGTACTCGCGAAGGTTTTCGATCAGCGCATCGATCTCATTCGGATTCGAAGGAAGGAGCTTGTAGCCAAAAAAATACAGATAGATCCACCCGACGATCGTTACACAGATCCCGAGGAAAAGAAAGTCCTCAAATTGCAAGGGAATAAGATTGGACTGCTTGATCAGCGCATTCAGGACGAGGTTCGTCGACGTACCGATCACCGTGATCATACCTCCCAGTATTGTAGCGAACGAGAGCGGTATCAGAAACTTTGATGCAGGATTGCCCGTCTTCTTCGCCCAGTCCTTGACATAGGGTATCATGAACGCTACGATGGGCGTGTTATTCAGGAATGCTGACATGGACGATACTGTAAGCATCATCCGGAGCAGGAATGTCTTTGGCTTTAATGATGTGTTGAAAAGCCTGTCGAACAACCCCGTGCCGAACACGCCCCTGATTCCGGCGGTGACGAGAACGAGCAGAAAAATAATGATGATCTGGTCATTCGAAAGCCCTTTCAGAATATCCGCCGGAGAGATGACGTTCCCGAGCAACAAAGCCACCGTCGCAATAAAAAACGTGAGGGAAGGATTGATGATTTCCTTGTATAAAGAGACAATCAGAAAAACGACAATCAGCAGTACGTAGCCCTGGGTAAACGTTAACTCCACAAAATCAATAGATAATAGAGAACAAAAGTAGAAATAAATTGAAAAATGCAAAATCCCGGATAAAAACAGGCAACTCTATCGATTGCAGTCGATCATCAGCCAATCCACAAAGAACGCAACGGAGGCCTGGAAGCACAGAGATCTGACCACCCCGAAACTTCGGACTTTAAACTTGTTGCAGCACCTTCCGATCCTTATGCCGGGTCACAAGCCACCTGGAATAGGAAAGTCCCGACGAAACACTTCTGCCGGGACGACCTACCAAACCTACCCCTCTATCCTAAAATATGGTGTGATGAGAGACCGCAACGGGACTCACTTCTTCAGATGAACCCGGTAGCCCGCGTTTCGATCCTACCTTTTCCTTGATGCGGTCAACGACATAGTATGCCATCGGGACCACAAACACAGTAAGCATGAGCGATGACAACAGTCCTCCGATCATTACAATCGCGAGGCCGTTCTTCCACTCCGAACCGGCGCCGTTGGCCAGCGCGATCGGCAGCATACCGATCACCATGGCGATGGTAGTCATCAATATGGGCCTCAGACGCGACTTTCCGGCATCGATCAGCGCATCGTATGTACTTAAACCCTCAGTCTTCCTGTGATTGGCAAAGTCGACAATGAGAATCCCATTCTTCAGAACAAGGCCGATCAACATAATGATGCCCAACATAGTAAAGATACTCATGGTGCTTATCGCCAGGTTGAGTGCCAGTAATGCGCCGATCAATGCAACGGGTACAGAGAACAATACAACGAATGGATAGATAAAGCTGTCGTACAACACCACCATCACGAGGTAAACCAGCAAGATAGCAGCGCCAAGTGCGAGTCCGAGCGCCGCGAATGAATCCTGCTGACGCTCGATGTCTCCAGTCCACTTCATTTCAACCGAAGTGGGTAATGGATTCAAGGCGATCATCTCGTTGATGCTCCGGGCAAGTGTTCCGGAAGTGACACCCAAAACGTTGCTCTTGATCGTTACCGATGTGCGGCGGTTCTGACGTTCGAGCATGGAAGGTCCACTACTTTGAACGATGTCTGCAAATTGTGTCAGCGCGATGACTTCTCCCCTGTTGTTTACGAAACTGATGTCCGCAACATCCGACGGATCCTTTCGGTCGAATTCATCCAGACGAACGTTGATATCGTACTCCCTGTTTCCTGCACGGAACTTTGCATCCGTGTTGCCAGCATAAGCGTTTTGTAGCGTAGCACCTATCTGTCCAACGCTCAGCGCCAGCTGAGCCATTTTCTCTCTGTTCAGCCCGATGGTCAGCTCGGGGTTTCCGTCTTCCACGCTTACCGATACATCGTTTGCTCCCGGAAGCGCCTTGATGCCCTGCTCCATCCATGCAGCGGTTTTCATAAGCTCCTCTGCATTTTCGCTGTTGAGCACGATCTGGATAGGCTCGTCGGAACGCGTGATTCCCACAACGACGGAGTTCACCTTTAAACCGGCATACTTCGACTCAAGTGTTTGCCTCATGTTCAGCATGATCTCCGCCGATGAAAGGTTTCTTTCCCCTGCAGGCACGAGGCCGATAGACAGCTCGGACTTATTCTCGCTTCCCACCGTTGCGATGACCCCGGAGGTGCTCGCGCCGCCCACGTTTGAAAATACGTTCTTCACTTCCGGTAACGAGAGCAAATAATTCTCTATCTCGAGTGTCCGGAGATTGGTTTCCGTCAGCGATGTGCTCTTATCGAATTCAAGCTTGAACAACAGTTTCCCGCGGTCGCCCGATGCCACCATCTCCTGTCCCAGAATCCCCATCTGCATCACCAGGCCCGTTGCCACAAACGCTGCGATAACGGCAATCGTGGTAATCAGCTTGTGACTGAGTGTCCACCTGAGCTGGGAAGTATACCAGTCGGTCAATATCCCGATCCATGATTCAAATTTCATCAGGAAGCGATGGAACAGGTTATTGGGGTTAAGATGTGTCACCTGTCCGAACCTCGATGCGAGCCACGGCGTGATGGTATAGCAAACAAATAAGCTCATCAATGTCGACACTACTATAGTAACGGAATATTGCCGGAGAACATCACCAATGATCGTATCGATCAGGGCGATGGGAAGGAACACCACCACGTCGACCATGGTGATGGCCATGGCCGAGAATCCAATCTCCTTTCTTCCATCCAGTGTGGCCTGCACTTTGTCCTTACCCATATGCAGGTGCCGGTGAATGTTTTCCAATACCACGATGGAATCATCCACAAGGATACCGATCACAAGCGACATCGCCAGCAGGGTCATCAGATTGAGCGAATAGCCGAACAGGTACATGGCTATGAATGTTGAAAGCAGAGACGCGGGGATCGCTACCAGAACGATTATTGAATCGCGGAAGCTGTGAAGGAAGAGCAACATCACCGCTGCTACGAGGATGACGGCAATCATAAGGTCGTGCGTCACTGCATCCGCAGCCTCGAGCGTAAATTCGGATGTGTCGTCGGCAAGAATGATCTTGACACCATTCGAAGCATATCGCTCCTCGATGCTCACTACTTTCTTCCTCAGTTGCTCGCTGATCGCTACGGCATTTGCGTTGCTTTGTTTTTTGATACTGATGCCAATGCCTTCCTGTCCGTTAAATCTGCTGATCGATTGTTGATCTCTTGCAGCATCCACAACAGAGGCGACGTCGCTTACGCGGATATTGCTTCCCTCCTTCGAACGAATAATAAGATCTTGTATCTGACTCAGCGATTCAAATTTACCGGCAAGGCGAACAGTGATCTGGTCAGCGCGGTCCTTTATTTTTCCCGTCGGGAAATCGAGGTTTGCATTGTTGATCGCATCGGTCACCTGCGCGATCGACAAACCATAGTGTGCCAGTTTATCTTTGTCGACATTCACCTTGATCTCGCGCTTCTGTCCGCCGAGCAGCCGCGTTTCTCCGATCCCCTCTATCTGCTGAATTTGAGGAAGGATCTCGTTCTCCACGAGGTCGTACGTCTCGCGCGCGCCCATCTCGGACACGACCATTAATTCAATGATCGGCTGATCGCTTGGCGTCACCTTTGTAATGGAGGGTGATTCAGCATCCTCAGGCAACGTATTCAGAATATTATTGATCGCGCGTTGTGCATCCTGTTGTTTCGTGTCGATATCCGTTCCCACGGAGAACTCGACAATGAGTACCGACACGCCCTCGTAAGACTGGGATAAAATGCTTTTCACCCTGTCCAGTCCGGAAATCACATCCTCCACTTTTTTTGTAACCGCCTGCTCCACTTCCGCAGGCGCCGCTCCGGGGTATGGCGTGGAGATCACCAGGGTAGGCACCTCCATCGGCGGAAGAAGCTCATAGCGCAATGTGCTGTAGCACCACGCTCCACCAAGCATCAGCACTGTAAAGATCACGATGATGATCGACGGCCTTCTTATTGATATTTCTGTTAAGTTCATGAATCGTAATTTTTATTCACCTGCAATTGTCACATTCGATCCTGTGGTCAGGTTGATGTGTCCTGTTGTAATAACCGTTTCTCCTACCGCCAGGCCATCCAGCACCTCGATCATCTCCCCTGATGTACGGCCTGTCTTGATGGAACGCAATACCGATTTACCGCCTTCGACCACGAATACCTGTGGGTTCTTTGCCGATCCAAGCAACGCAGCTCTCGGGATCAGAAGCCCGCTTTCCTCCAGTTGATGGTCGAGCGTGGCGCTACCATACATTCCTGCCTTCAGAAAAGATGCGGGATCGTTGTTCCTGATGCTGATCTTCACATCATAATTGTGCGAGTCATCGGCACGGTCGGATACATACTCTATCGTTCCCGTGAACACTTTCCCGACATACACGTCCGAGCTCACAGTTATTCTGCCGCCCTCACGGAACATGCCGATCTCCTTTTCCGGAACTGATATTTGCAGTTTTACTTCACTCAGATCACTTATGCGAGCAAGCGCAGATGTTCCGGCTACTGCTCCCGGCTCTATTGATTTCATGGTGATTGTTCCACTGAATGGTGCTGCGATGCGGCTTAGCTCGATCTGACGCGCAAGCTGTCTTACCTGCGATTCCGCCGCGGCAAGATTCACCCTGAGGTTATCCAGCTGAAGACTGCTGACGCCACCACCGGTTGCGGCGTTCTCGTAACGTCCGAGGTTCTTCCTGGAAGTTTCATAATTCGCCTTCGCGGCAACATACTGGGCCTGGAGAATGGCGTCGTCGATCTGGATCAACGTCTTACCCGCTCGTACCTCATCGCCTTCTTCGAAGTAAACACCTGTCACTTCGCCATGCACCTGTGACATCAGAACAACTTCCCTCGAAGGAGCGAATGTTCCAATGTAACCGAACCGGTTTTCAAGCGCCTTTCTCTTGACCTGTCCAACCCGAACAAGCACGTGCTTTTCCGTGTCGGGACGATAGACATTTTTCTCAACTGTCGCCTTATTCTTCTTCAGCGTAAACGCTACGCTCACCAGCAGAATAACGACAATGCTTAACATGATAACTTTTGTTTTCATCGGTAGTATTTATTTGATCGGGGATTTAAATTGACAGTGTTCCATTCGCCTTTTTCAACGCCAGCTCTGCAAGCTTCACATTCAGCAAGGCATTGCTGTAGTTGGTACGCGCATTTGTAAGATCGTTCTGGGCGTTGAGCAGGTCGGTCAGCGAGCTGATGCCAGTCTCGTATTCGCTCTGCGCAGTTTCAAAAAGTCTTTCAGCCAGATCGAGGCTCTTTTGATTGTTGATCAGCAGATTCCTGTTCGCTGCGTAGTTGCTCGCAGCTTCCTGTATTTCCCGTTGCGCATTATTCTTCATCATCGCAAGCGTGTTGATATTTTTCTGGATGGCGACGTCTTTCTGACGCAGCCTGCTTTGTCGCCCGAATCCGTCGAAGACGGGGATCCGGACCGTGAACGCGGTATAGCTTGTTCTGATCCAGTCGTCGTTTATCGGTTTGAAAGGACCGAACGAATCATTGTAGCCGTTGTATCCGAAAGAGAAACTGTTGCTCAGCACAGGATATCGCTCTGCTGCAATGCTTCTCTTTTCGATCTGCGACAATTTGAGATTGACCTGCTGAAGACGAATATCCGTGCGCTGCGTCATCTCCGCCGATGAAGGCTCGATCAGCAATGCGTTATAGTCGAATGGGTCGACGACAAGCGGTGTCGACATCTCGAGATTCATGAGATGTTTGAGCGTAAAAATGTTCTTGTCGAGCAATAGCTTCTGATTTTCGTATTGATTTCTTAAATTCTCGAGATTAATGAGCATTCTGTTGTGAATGTTCTCAGCAATGATCTCATTGTCCTTCAGGTTAGCACTGATTTCGGATGTCTTCTCGAGATTACTGATATTCTCAGATAACCTATGGAGGTTGTCTTCAAGAACCTGTATCGTAAAGTAGGTCGCGGTAACATTGTAAATAAGATTTTCCCGTGTGAGTTCTATCTGAAGTGACGAAGCCTCCTTCACCGTCTTCGCTGCCTTCAATCCGATCGTAACAGCATGATTGTAGAGCTGCTGACTGCCCTGTAAAGCGACTGAAGTGTTTTGCTCCATTCCCAGCGTGAGCTTTTGATACGCTCCATCAGGTCCGCCAAAGGCAGAGGCAGGAGCATATTGCGCCGGCACATCACCGTAGTATAATGACTGTCCCGTAAAGTTGATCGTAGGCAGCAATGCACTCTTGACCTCTTTGATTTGATATTCCGAAGCAGTCAGGTCAAGTTGACTGTTCTTCAGGTTTTCGTTGTTTGCCAAAGCCAGCTCCAGACAATCCTCAAGCGAGTACGTCTGCGCCCTGGTGAAGAATCCTGATAGCACGACGAGTGCAAACGCCAGGAAAGTGATTAACTTTTTCATTTTTATAGATGCGATAGTTTTTGGTTTTCAATCCGTTTTCGCGACCGAAAACCCTTCCGACATGTGGAATAGTCCAAAGCGAACCAGTGAGGTTTTCAGGTGCATTTGGCGATTGGAACGGAAGAAACGCCAGCACAGCCGACTGAAACGCGGTCAGAAAAAGTGGCGTGGGTGAAAATCAGATTGAAGTGTCGGTAAGCGGACTTGAAGCGTTTGTCAATTTTCGCCTAACAGGTGTTCAAGACTTGATTGACGAATTCAGGACAAGGACCTGTAAACATTTTAAAGACGGATTGAAGTGCCCACACCTGGCACAATCCGGCCCGTGAACTATCGGCCCGACTCGTGCGGGGCAAGATCAGGTCTAAATGAAACCTGATGCGTGAAAGATGTAAGATGAAATTATGAGCTATTCCTACCCAACTCCCAAAACTTCTTGAGCATGGAGAGAAACGACTCCATATCGTGCAGCGGGATCATGTTCGGTCCGTCGCTGAGGGCCTTGTCAGGGTTGGGATGTGACTCGATGAAAAATCCGTCGACGCCTGTTGCGGCTGCTGCGCGGGCGAGAAAAGGTGCAAACTCACGCTGACCACCGGAAGATCCACCCTTGCCCCCTGGTTGCTGAACGGAGTGCGTCACATCGAAGATCACGGGAGTGAACTGTCTCATGATCGGCAGCGAACGCATATCCACCACCAATGTGTGGTAGCCGAAGCTTGCGCCGCGTTCGGTCAGGAAAACATTGTTATTTCCTTCACCACGTACCTTGTCAACCGCATACTTCATGTCCTCGGGAGCCATGAATTGTCCTTTTTTGATCTTGACGGATTTACCGGTCCGCGCTGCGGCTTTCAGAAGGTCTGTCTGCCTGCAAAGAAATGCCGGGATCTGGAGCACATCGGCAACATGCGCTACCTCCGCGCACTGGTAAGACTCATGAACATCCGTAACAATCGGCACGTTCAGATCTTTTTTTACACGCTCCAGTATCTGGAGGCCACCTTCCATCGATGGACCGCGATACGAACCTGAAGATGTCCGGTTTGCCTTGTCGAATGAAGACTTGAACACATACTGAATCCCAAGCTTCTCACATATTTGCTTGACTTTTGTTCCCGTTTCCATACAAATATCGTAGCTCTCAGCAGCACATGGGCCGCTAAAGAGTACCATCTTGTCTCCCCCTAGCGTAATATCTTTTGTCACCTGGACTTTTTCCTTGAACTTCTCCATCCGTATTTAGTAATTGATATTGATCTAACTTAAAACCCGAAAAACTTTAAACCAGGAACTATTCCCTGACAATCTTTTCCAACAACCCCTTCGAAGCCAGCACGAGATCGGCAACTTCCCTCAAGACGCCTGCTCCACCCTTTGCGTAGGTCACGAGGTCGACCTGTTCCTTGATGTAATCGAAGGTATCGGCAGGGCAAGCCGTAAAGCCTGCGAGCCTGAAGATCGGCAGGTCATTGATGTCGTCTCCAATGAACACTACTTCCTTAGTCTTTAATTTATAATGCTTCACCAGTTTCTCGAAAGCAGACGCTTTGTCGACGATACCCTGGTGGCAAAAGTCTACCTTAAGCTCCGCGCACCGCCTGGTTACAGCGGGAGACTCGCGACCGGAAATTGCTCCAGTTATAATGCCGGCTTTTTTAAGGTAGCTGATGATCAGGCCATCCTTGACATTAAAATTCTTGATCTCGCGGCCTGCATCATCATAGGTAATTTTTCCATCGGTCAGCACTCCGTCGACATCGAAAAAGATCGCTTTTACCTGTGAGGCTTTCTTCACCTGCTCTTTAGAATACCTTGGCAATGTTGTTTCCAATAAGGTTTAACAAATAATTCTGATGAAATCGGCCGAAAATTAGGAAAAGCTTTTTACTTTATTCGCCAAAGTTTGATAACTGCCCAAACTTTATCCAAACAGCATCTAAAAACCTGAACTGATGAACCTTCCGAAATTTATCATTTCACTCATCGTCACTGCCCTGCTCGCCTTTTTCCTGAACAACAGCTGGAACGTTGGTGGAAGCCCGCTGCCGCCTTTGGGCGCATTTCTTGACCCGTTCCATGGCTTCTGGCAAAACGTCGAGAAAAAAGACCAGGATGCACAAAAGGAATTTCACATCGACGGATTGAAAGCTCCGGTAAAGGTGGTCTTCGACTCGCTCATGATCCCGCATATCTTCGCTTCAAACGACGATGACCTTTATTTCACCCAGGGCTACGTCACGGCGATGCACAGGCTATGGCAGA
>CBHTUB010000030.1:0-23004 GCA_966095595.1 uncultured Chryseosolibacter sp.
AAAAATCGAAACAGGATGGTCTGCGGGTTGCGAGAGGTGATGAAGCACCTTTATCTGACGCCCCGCGTTGATCGAAGCTGCGACGATTGTATCATAGAACAACTGACGATCTACAACTTGTGAGCATGAGAACGTGAACAGTATGCCTCCAGACTTCAGCTTCTGCATGGCTTCGGTGTTTAACCTCGAATAGCCTTTTACTGCCTGATGTCTTGCGTCGCGGTGTTTCGCGAAGGCGGGCGGGTCGAGGATGATGACGTCGTATTCATCCTGCTTGTCTTTGAGGAAATCGAAGGTGTCCTCGGCGAAACATTTGTGGAGGTTGGTGTTGAAGCCGTTCAGCTCGAGATTTTTCTTGGTGAGGTCGATGGCTTTCTGCGATGCATCGACTGAATGGACTACAGTAGCGCCGGCCTGAAGAGCATACACGGAGAATCCACCCGTGTAGCAAAATGTATTGAGTACTTTTTTGTCTTTCGAGAATTCGCCGAGCAGCTTTCGGTTCTCTCTCTGGTCGAGGAAGAATCCGGTCTTCTGTCCTTCTTCCCAATCCACATAGAACTTATTGCCGTGCTCGATCACGATATGGGGAACAATGCCCATGCCTTCGAGGTACTCCTCGGTGTTTTCGTCTCTCACCTTGCCGGGAAGTGTTCCGTGGCTTTTGTAGTAGATGGCCTTGAGCTCGCTTTCGTAGATGTCCCTGAGTCCCTGCGCAATGAATTGCCTGTCTTCATGCATGCCGATCGAGTGTGCCTGGACCACGGCAACGCCGTCATAATAGTCGATGATCAGTCCCGGCAGTCCATCGCCTTCTCCGTGAATGAGTCTATAGGCATTGGTATTGCCAGAAGGAAGTCCCGACGAGTGGCGCAGCTTTCGCGCCTGGTAGAAGCGTTGCATCCAGAAGGTGCCGGTAGGTGCGGCTGCTCCGAACGACAATATCCTCACGGCGATGCTTCCGTTCTGATAATGACCGAAGCCGAGTGTGTTGCCCTTGAAGTCCGTGACCTCCGTCCATGTTCCGTCCGTGATGGCGCCTTCCATCTTCTGGATGGCTCCGGAAAATATCCACGGGTGAAATCTCTGGATGGAGAATTCCTTTCCTTTCTTCAAGATGATCTTGCCAGCTATAGTCATACGGGTTACAATGCAGGCGTAAAAGTATCGAAAAAAGCTGACGTAGGATGGAGGAGTATCAGGAGGAGAATGAGAACCACATCAGGGTGAGCAGAAAGACAATGACCCAGATGGCAAGGGCGATGCGAAGCCTTCGCAAGAGACGTCGTGCAGAATTTTTCTCTTCTTCGTTGAGGTGCATCGGCCAGGTGTACGGATCAGTCATTTTTTCGAGGCGCAAATATGAAACTTCCTTTCAAAGATTGACGAGTCGCTACTTAAAAAGGTTGTGTGCAAAACCACAAATACCGAACGCGGGGTGATTATTACCGGACTTTATCGAACGTATAATGGATAACCTTACCGTTGCCTTCTATCGACGCGTTGATCGTCGCACTATTTTCCTTACGAACAATTGTGTAACGAATGAGCTTCGGAAAATCATGCGCGGGATTTTCTGCTACGAATCCATCGGCGTTTATCGACGTCATGCGAAAATCTACTTCACCATTGTTCTCCTTCACATCAGGCACGTAGTACCACGCGCCGTCGCGCTGGCGGAGCGTGATCTTCTCGAGAACGGTGGTATCGGCTGTCGGAGAAATCTTGAAAGATTTTCCTTTTAATACACCGTCCTTTTTTTCCCACACCTCATAAACGTTTTTGCCCTGAAGCTTCCAGCTCCCTTCAAGCCACGAAAAGTCCGTTTGTGTAAAACCGACCTGGGGAAGGGCTATCATCAGGAGCAGGATTCTGACAATTTTCATTCGTTTCTGACATTTTGTAAGGGTAAGATACTCAATATACTGCAACCGGCATAAACCTCCCGGGCCGCCGTCCCGTAATAATACCCGCGGATAAATTCCGACACTGACAAAATTTCCTGATGCAATGAATTGTGCAGGATTTTTGTTAACCCATTCAGTCAAACAAACTAATTAAGTGCTATGAGAAAATTCAGTTCACTTTTTCTCGCAGCCGTTCTTGGAAGTGTATGTACGGTTGCGTCCTATCAATTCCTGAATGAGGACGGGGAAAAAGTCACATTACAACACGTTACGAATGTGCCCACGGCTAACGTGGCCTATCGCGCAGATGGAAAAGCAGTTCCGCTCGACTTTACTGTCGCTGCCGAGAAGGTGATGCCTGCTGTTGTGCACATTAAGTCAACTCAAGAAAACGCCACTGCCTCACGGGGAGAATATTTCAACCCATTCGAAGAATTTTTCGGACCCCAGTTCCGTCAGGGTCCAAGTCAGAGTGCCGGCTCAGGTGTGATCATCAATGAAAACGGCTACATCGTCACCAACAACCACGTGGTTCAGGATGCCGATGTTGTAGAAGTTTCTTTGCTCGACAACAGAACTTTTACTGCCGAAGTGATCGGTACAGATCCTGACACGGATATTGCCTTGCTCAAGATCAATCAGAAAGGTCTTCCATTCCTTTCATTTGTCGACTCTGACAAGGTAAAGGTTGGCGAATGGGTGCTTGCTGTCGGTAACCCTTTCAATCTGAATGGAACGGTGACTGCCGGTATCATCAGTGCGAAGGGAAGAAGCATCAACATCCTAGGTTCGCGTAATAGCAACCCGGCAGATCCGAATGCAGGCAACACGGCGATCGAGTCGTTCATTCAAACTGACGCTGCGATCAACCCTGGTAACAGCGGCGGTGCGCTGGTAGACCTCAACGGTGGCCTCATCGGTATCAATACTGCTATTGCGAGCCCCACAGGCTCATATTCCGGATATGGCTTTGCAGTTCCTTCTGACCTTGTCAGCAAGATAGTAGAGGATCTGTTGCAGTTCGGAATGGTTCAGCGCGGATGGTTAGGTGTACAGATCGCCAACGTCAACAGCCAGCTGGCGAAGGAACAGGATCTTGATGTCAACGAAGGAGCCTACATTTCAGGTTTTGGCGAGAACAGCTCAGCCAAAGACGCCGGTTTGAAAGAAGGTGACGTA
The DNA here is from genome assembly GCA_966095595.1 of uncultured Chryseosolibacter sp. Classification (GTDB taxonomy): domain Bacteria; phylum Bacteroidota; class Bacteroidia; order Cytophagales; family Cyclobacteriaceae; genus Chryseosolibacter. The sequence continues at coordinate 3,087 of CBHTUB010000030.1, forward strand.
GTTACCAAAATTGACGAAGTTACCATTCGCTCTACAACGGCATTGATCGAGTACATCGGACGCCACAGACCTGGCGACAAGGTGAACATCACCGTAAACCGCAAGGGCAAGGAAATTACCATTCCCGTGGTGCTGAAAAACAGGGAAGGAAAGACAACAACCGTGAAACCAGAGGACCGCGACGGCTTTGCGGCGCTGGGCATAGAATTGGAGGATCTTGATGGAAAAGTCCTGAAAAAACTCGATATTGAGAGCGGTGTCAGGATAAAAGAGCTGGGAAATGGCAAGCTGAAGCGGGAAACACAGATCCGTGAAGGTTTTATCATCACCCGACTCAACGACACTCCGATAAAATCCGTTAAAGACTTCAACGAGATTTTAAAGAAAAAGAAGCCTGGCGAGTTGGTCATCCTTTCGGGCACATACGAAGATTTCCCGAAGGAATTCAACTATGCATTCAGAATGTAAATTGTAGATTGAAATTATGAGAAGACTGTTTAGGAAGGGCGAACGTGTTCGCAGCAAGATTGATGGAAGAGTGGTAGAAGTTCTAAAGTACATCAAAAAGAATCTTGTAGAAGTGATGTGGTTCGATCTGGAGAAGAAGGAACCAAGAGTCAAGACGATACAGGAAGACAAGCTTTCCAAGGCAGCCTAGAGAGGATATAAATCAGGAGACGCATAGCGATATGCGTCTCTTGTCGTCTCTGGACTGCAATTCAGGCACCACATCGCTTGTTTAATTTGATTCACTTGCAACAATCTTTCTAACTTTGCGGTTAGAGTAAAAAAGGATTGTTATCAAAAAGTTCGACATACCCGCATATTACCGGTCATCCATAACCGGTCGCATCAAGGAATCAAGACGACAAAAAGATCTGCGCAAGCAGGACTTCTCCCCCGCCGTTCTCGACTTCGGCCCCGTGCAGTTCTTTATTGCGCGGCACTTCGGTTTCTGTTATGGCGTCGAAAATGCCATCGAGATCAGCTACAAGGCGCTCGAGGAAAATCCAAACAAAAGAGTTTACCTGTTAAGTCAGATGATCCACAATCAGGAAGTGAACGAAGACCTGGTGAGTCGTGGAATAAAATTCATTATGGACACCGATGGCAAACAGTTCATCCCCTGGGAAGAGATCAGGGCTGATGATGTCGTTATTATTCCCGCATTCGGAACAACGGTCGAGATCGAGCATCTGTTGCTTGACAAGGGGGTAGAGGTTCAGAAGTACAATACTACCTGTCCTTTTGTGGAAAAGGTCTGGAATCGCGCCGAAAAGCTCGGCAAGGATAGCTATACCGTTGTGATCCACGGCAAGCCCAAACACGAAGAGACGAGGGCTACTTTCTCCCACAGCGCGAAGGGTGCGCCATCAGTTATTGTTCGTGACATGGAGGATGCCACGAAGCTGGGAGAATATATCCTTTCCGGAGACTATAGGGCATTCGACAATAACTTCGGTGGAAAATATTCCTTCGGATTCGACCCTTCGATGCACCTCGACAGGATCGGTGTAGTGAATCAAACCACGATGCTCGCCACGGAGACGCAGGCTATAGCCGATTATCTGCGGTCTGTTATGATCCAAAAATTCGGTGAGGGAAACATCAGGCAACACTTTGCCGACACGAGGGACACGCTCTGCTACGCTACAAACGACAACCAGGATGCTACCTACGAGCTATTAAAGACCAATGCTGACCTTGCGATCGTGGTGGGTGGATATAACAGCTCAAACACATCCCACATTGTGGAGCTGTGCGAGCGTGTTTTTCCGACGTACTTTATCAATTCGGAAAAAGAGATAAAATCGAAAGGGGAGATACATCATTTCGACTATCCGAATAAGGTGAAAAAAATTACCAGAGATTTTATGCCCGCTAAGGACAAGGTGAACATAGTGCTAACCAGCGGAGCATCCTGCCCGGATACGCTTGTTGACCGCGTCATGCTCCGGATACTGGATTTTTATTCCGGCTCAAGGCCGGTTAGCGAAGTACTCGAGGCGTTTAGCCTTTCTTAGATTTCCTTTCGGCTTTTTCCTTATCTTCAACGACCTTCTTGCCGTTTCTGTGCTCGCCGAGAATAATTACATCTTTTGTGTTCTGATACATTTTTGCCGCCTGCATCATGGCCTCGTATGTATCGCGAATCAGAATCGTACCGCTGTCAGCGCCCTTATTGCGTACTTCAAGCCAAAATCCGTCCTTTTTCTTCTTCGGTAATACTGGTGGTCTTCCCATTTTGATCTGTTTGATGTAATAACTTTAAGCAAGTATAAATAGTTCGGCAATATTTACCTGATTTTCAGCGCATTTCTTTTCAAAAATTTAGAAGCTCACCCTGATCTGACTCTTGTAATCCACCGGCACTCTGATAGGCACTCCGCGATAGGAAAGTTTGAGTTTACCCTGATATCTGACATCAAACTTTCGTCCGCCGAGCACATTGAGCAATGTTTCTACGGTGCCCAGCTCTTTCATGTTTAGCTTCACTTCGAGGGGTACCGAAAATTCCGACTTTGCCGGGATGGTGATCTTGTAGTCCTTGTCGATGCTGCCCGCCTTCTTGCCGTTGACAAAAATATCTACCGCTATGCCTTTCAGCTTCCCGCTCATCTCGTTCGGGTTGTAGAATACCGCCTCGGCCTTGAGCATCGGATCGGACGATGCATCGGCCACCACATCCTTCACTTGCCGCAGTACAATATCCTCATCGGGTTTTTGACACGAAAACAATGATGCGACCGTGAAAAGGATCACGAGAAAGGATGAGGGCCTGATAGTTGCTATTTTCATTTTCGAAGAATCTGTAAGTATAGACATTTACGAGCTAATTTTGTTACATGTCCAACCCATTCGACTTTATCGCCGACAATCTTGCAGAACATGGATACGCCATTGCTGACCAATTTCTAAGCCAGAGTGAAGTACAGTTGATCAATGCGCTGCCCGAGTTTCAGGACGCTTCCGCCAACTTCAAAAAAGCCGGCATAGGCAAAAACGCGGACCTGCAGATCAACGAAGCGATACGCGGCGATATGATCCAATGGATCGACAGGAAATCGGCGCCTGAGCCGTTGAAAGTCTATGTCGAGCGTATGCATGCACTTATACAACACCTCAACCAGGCATTATACCTCAGCCTGAAAGATTTTGAAGTGCACATGACGGTATACCCGCCAGGAGCTTTCTACAAGCGCCATCTCGACCAATTCAAAAAAGATGACCACAGAAAAATATCCGCCATTTGCTATCTGAACGAAGACTGGCTGGAAGAGCACGGCGGCCAATTGAGGATGTACTTTCCGGCCTATGTTCTCGATGTGCTGCCCACCGCCGGAAAACTGGTCTGTTTCAGAAGCGATCTTATCGAGCACGAGGTCGCCCCTGCCACACGTGAGCGCCGTAGTCTCACGGGATGGATCCTTGATCAGTACAGCGACCTGAGACATCTGTAGGCTGATTTTTCCCCGCCAGGCACGGGTTGTCACTACCCGAAAACGTTGGCATGGAATTAACGACCACTTAAAATCTACTTGTCCGGTCGATTTTGTTTTTTGGTTTAGTCCGACGGATTAACTTGCCGCCGCTATGAAAAAATATTTTCTGAAGCTCTATCGGTACAACGCATGGGCTACGAAGCGTGTGATCAGCACACTTGTTCGTCAGCAGGTGAACGATGCAAAGATACTTTCACTGCTCGGACATATCGTCGCAGCACAGTTCCTCTGGCTTCACCGCATCAAAGGGTTGCCGGCACCCGACGTGAAGCTGTGGGGCGAGTACACGCTCGATCAGCTGATCACCATGTCGGAAAAAGCTGCCACCCAATGGCTCGAGTTCGTTGAAAGCACCGACGACTTCGATCGCGAGATGACCTACAGGAACTACGTGAACGAACTGTACACCAACAACGTCGAGAACATCATGATCCACCTGGTCAACCACTCCTCCTACCACCGCGCCCAGATTGCCATGCTGCTCCGCCAAAAAGGATTTGAACCGATCAACACAGATTTTATCACGTACGACAGAGTGATTACGGGACAATTGAAAGACTAAGGCGATTGTCGTCTGGAAGGTCATGTCCGCCACGTGTAGGGTGTTGCAAGTCGCAAGTCAGTTCGGGCATTGATTTAGGATTTTAGATTTACGATTTTTGACCTGCCTGCCGGTCAGGCAGGTTTTAGATTCCATGCCGTCATTGTGTTTGTGACCCTGTGTTTTGGATTTTACAAATCAACCAACATCCATTATGCGTAATTTAGGTTTACTCTTTCCCTGTGTTTTAGCTGCGCTGAGCTCTTTCGCGCAAGGCGACGCCATCACCATCTGCCACACACCAGCGACTGAAAAATTCGCGATGTTCGCGGCGAACAAAGACTTTAACGCGGAGCATCCCACGCCTCTTCCCTACAAACACATTTCCAGGGAAGGCGGAAAAATGGTGACCTTCAAAACCCCGGATGGCGCGACTGCTCAAGGCTATTACCTGGCAGCAAAGAAAAAAACCGACAACTGGATCTTCGTGTTCCAGGAGTGGTGGGGTCTTAACGACTACATCAAAAAACAATCAGACCTCCTGTACAAAGATCTCGGCAATGTGAATGTCATCGCCCTCGATATGTACGACGGCAAAGTAACGACAGACCGCACTGCCGCATCGGAATACATGCAGCTATTCAAACAGGAACGTGGGAACGCCATTGTGCTCGGCGCACTGGACTTCGCGGGAAAGAATGCAAAAGTAGGAACGGTCGGCTGGTGCTTCGGCGGCGGACAATCGCTGCAAGCCGCGTTGACGCTTGGAGACAATGCCAAGGCATGTGTTATCTACTATGGTATGCCGGAAGATGACGTCGAGCGTTTGAAAACTTTAAAGACTGACGTTTTGGGGATCTTTGCATCGAGGGAAAAATACATCACGCCAGAGATCGTCCAGAAGTTCGAAGCCAACATGAAGTCGATCAACAAACCGGTGACCATCAGGAATTACGACGCAGAGCACGGCTTCGCGAACCCAAGCAATCCGGCGCACGACAAGGTGGCCTCTGAAGACGCGTATAAGCATGTGCTTGCTTTCTTTCGCGCTCGGCTGAATTAGAGCTATAATCTGTAAGATTTATGCTGTAAGTAAATGCAGAGGAAAAGCACTTACAACTTTAATCTCATAGCCTTCTTCGTGATTTTCTGTGATTCTCCCTGCAATTGGATTTCGAAATGCTATAGACTACCGCCATTTTAACCGCAAAGGCGCAGAGGATCGCAGAGTGGTTATTCCCAAATGACGGTATTCCTTTCCTTATACCACAGAGGATAACGCGATAGGAAAATCTTCTCGATCTCGTTTCGCTTTACTTTCAGGGATGGCGTCATCAGTCCGTTTTCAATTGTCCACGATTCTCTGACGATGATCACTTTTTCAACCTGCTCGTAGCTTTCGAGGTCTTTGTTGATCGTTGAGAGCTGTTGTGATAGCGTCGACGAGATCTCCTCTCTGGATTTTTTATTTCCCTCCGCGGAAAGCACCGTAAGCGCGATCGGTTGGGGAATGCCCATTCCGACTACACATACCTGCTCGATGTGCGTGTTTGCGAGCAGCTTCATTTCAATTGGCGCGGGAGCGATAAATTTAGCCTTGTCGGTCTTGAACTGATCTTTTACCCGACCCGTGATGGTGAGAAAGCCTTCGCTGTCGATCGACCCCTGATCACCCGTTTTTAAAAAGCCATCCGTGGTAAAAACAGCTGCGGTGGTTTCATCGTCCTTAAAATATCCCTTCATCAGCGCATCATGGCGGATGAGGACTTCTCCTTCGTCGGTCAACTTCACTTCTGCTTCCGGCCAGGGTTGTCCGACCGTTCCGATCTTGTTGCCTGGATAATTGGCATGGGAAAAAGCTGTGTTCTCCGTCATGCCGTACATCTCGCGGATCTCTATACCGATCGTCATAAACCATTTCAGCAAGCTCACGGGCGTCGGCGCCGCACCTGACACGATCACGCGGGCCTTTGACAAACCGAGCTTGCGCCTGATGGATCTTTTGATGAACCAACTCAACAGGGGAATCTTCAGCAACCTGTCAAGCTTCTGCTGTGGAATCTTCTTCAGCACACCTTCCTGGAATTTCGCGTAGATCCTTGGTACGCCTCCGAAGATCGTCGGTTGCTCATGTTGCAAATTTTCGGCAAACTTATCGAGCGATTCAGCAAATGAGATTGTACCGCCGGATGCGATGGCCACCATTTCCATTAGTCCGCGTTCCGCGATGTGACTCAATGGCAAGTAGGAAAAAAAGGTCTCCGGTTTTGTGGCGCCGAGGTGGTGGGACACGCGATCCCCTACAAATCCGAACGCACCATGCGTCAGCATCACACCCTTCGGAGTTCCGGTTGTTCCAGAGGAGTACATGATCGTCGCAATCTCTGAAGCATCGGGAGCCATATCACCTTCGATCCCTGGTGTATCCGTGAGAATATCGTTCCACTGTTTTCCTTCTTTCGGACCGTAGTACGGAAAGCTGATCACCGGGAAACCGGCGACTGCACTTTTTTGCGCCGGGTAGTTATCAAGCTTTCCGACAAACACAATTCTTGCCTCGCTGTGCTCAAGGATCTGTCTCACTCCGCCCGCCGAAAGTGTCGGATAGATGGGTACACTGACATGACCCGACATCATGATCGCAAGGTCGGTCATCAGCCAGTGCGCGCAATTCTTCGAGAGTATCGCAATGTTGCTTTTCGCCGGTAAGTTGAGAGAGACGAGATAACCTGCAATTTTTCTGATCTCTTCTCCAGCTTTTTTATAGGAGTAAATGTGCCACTGCCCATCGATCGGCTGTCGTAAAAATGGACGGTCGGGCGTGTTCTTTTCCCATTTCAGAAAAGCTTGCAGGGGTGTTAGGATCATAGGTGAACAATCTATAAATTTTTTTCCAACAAGTTCAATTTATATCGATTGTTTAAGGCGAACATGCTTACTTTACGCCCATGACTAAACCATCGAAGAAGCTGTTTCTCCTTGACGCATATGCGCTGATATACAGGGCTCACTTTGCCCTCACCAAAACACCGAGGATCAATTCAAAAGGCGCCAACACTTCAGTGCCGTTTGGATTCACAAATACATTGCTTGAGGTTATAACCAAACAGAAACCGACACACATTGCCGTTGCTTTCGATACCGCCGCTAAAACTTTCCGCGATCAGATCTTTTCGGAGTACAAGGCGACACGCCAGGAGACACCGGAAGATATCCGCTATGGAATTCCCAAAGTGAAAGAGATCATTCGCGGGTTCAACATCCCGATCCTCGAACTCGACGGATATGAAGCCGACGACATCATCGGTACACTGGCAGCAGAAGCATGTAAACGCGATTTTGAAGTCTACATGATGACCCCCGACAAGGACTTCGGACAGCTCGTCAATGATTGTGTATTCCTTTACAAACCCGCCTACATGGGCAACGCCGTAGACGTGCTGGGACCAAAGGAAGTTTGTGAGAAGTGGGACATCCAGGAGGTTTCGCAGGTGCGCGATATCCTCGGTTTACAGGGCGATAGCTCCGATAACATTCCGGGTGTTCCGGGCATCGGACCGAAGACAGCCGCAGCGTTGCTGAAGCAATATGGATCGGTGGAAAATATCGTAGCACATGCGAGTGAGCTGAAGGGTAAACAAAAAGAGCTGTTGACGCAGTATGGCGAGCAGGCTATCCTGTCAAAAACACTTGCCACGATCATCACCAATGTTCCGATAGAATTCGACGAAGAACAACTGAAGTATACCGGACCGATCAAAGACATTCTCAAACCGATCTTCGACGACCTGGAGTTCAAGGGAATTGCATCTCGCGCGTTTGCCGACGGCGACGAAATAGTTGCGGCTCCAAAGCTCAAGGAGCCTGCGCAGCTTTCCATGTTCGGAAGACAGGCTGCGGCACAGGAGAACGGTGAGCGTAAAGTTTTCAGGGAAGAAAATTCAAAATATTACCTCGTCGATGTTCCGGAGCTGCGAAAGGCATTGCTTGAAAAACTATGTGCTCAGAAAGTGGTCGCGGTAGAAGCGATTACCGACAACGCATCGAACTTCGATTATCGTCTGAAAGGTCTCGCATTCTGCTTCGAACCAGATGAAGCTCATTTTATTCCGATCGGACTACAGGAAGAAGCCGAGAAGATCGCCGACGAGTTCAAACCTTTCTTCGAAAGCGAAACTATCGCGAAGATCGGACACAACATCAAGGGTGCGTTGCTGGTGCTGCGAAAATACGGCGTCGACTTGTGTGGCGAGGTTTTCGATACCATGATCGCTCATTACCTGATCGAACCGGAAGCATCTCACGATCTTCAGGTTTTATGCTCGCAATTCCTCGGCTACGAGCTTCTCGCGGATCCGGACTCCAAAAATAAAAACCAGGTCTGCGAACGCATCGATAAGGTCTTCCAGCTCAAGGCACCGTTGCAGGCCGAGATCGAGCAACGTGGTCACCACAAGCTGATGAACGACATCGAAATGCCGCTCGTAAAAGTACTTGGCGCGATGGAATTTGAAGGGGTCAAGGTCGATATCAAGGCACTCAACAAGATGTCGGAGGAACTCCGGGAAGAAACTGAAAAAGTGCAGCGCGAGATCTTCCAGCTTGCCGGCGTTGAATTCAACATCGGATCACCAAAGCAGCTCGGCGAAGTGCTCTTTGAAAAAATGAAGATCGGTGGCGAGAAGATCAAAAAAACGAAGACCGGTCAGTATGCAACGGGTGAAGACATTCTCGTAGGTCTTTCGGCCCAACATGAGATCGCGAAGAAAATTCTCGACTACCGTGTCTACGACAAACTACGATCCACCTATGTCGAAGCGCTCCCAAAGATGATCAGCCAGTACGATGGCCGCATACACACCGACTATCGCCAGGCAGTTGCTGCAACGGGAAGGCTAAGCTCAAATAATCCCAATCTGCAAAATATCCCGATCAGAACAGAAAAAGGCCGTCAGATCAGAAAGGCGTTCGTATCACGAAACGACGACTATCTTTTCATGTCCGCCGACTATTCCCAGATCGAGCTTCGTATTGCGGCATCATTTGCGAAGGATGAAACGATGATCGAAGCCTTCCGGAATAAACGCGACATTCATACGACGACTGCCGCAAAAGTTTTCAACGTTCCCCTGGATCAGGTCACTCCCGATATGAGGCGAAAAGCAAAGGAAGTCAATTTTGGGATCCTGTACGGAAGCTCGGCATTCGGCCTGGCACAAAATCTCGGCATTGCACGATCGGAAGCGTCGGAGATCATCAAAGCATATTTCAAGGAGTTCGCTGCGATAAAACGTTACATGGATGAGTCGATCGAAAAAGCACGCGAGAAAGAATTTGTGGAAACGATTTTTGGAAGACGTCGTTATCTCCGTGATATCAACTCGCGGAATATGGCTACACGGGGATTCGCAGAACGAAACGCGATCAACGCCCCGATCCAGGGAAGCGCTGCCGACATCATCAAGATCGCGATGGTGAACATTCACGCATGGCTCCGCAAGGAAAAACTACAGACGCGCATGACCATGCAGGTTCACGATGAACTTGTATTTGATGTTCACAAGAACGAGATCGATGTCGTAAAAGAAAATATCAGGAACCTCATGTGCGGCGCAGTGAATCTTGAAGTGCCGATGGAAGTTGAGGTCGGTGTTGCTGATAATTGGTTGGATGCGCATTAGTTTTAGGGTTTCGGGTTCGGCGTTCCTGGGTTTTGCGTTCGTCGTTTAGCGTTGTGCGTTGTGTTTAGTTGAGGTTCCAGTTTAAACTTAATTATGATCACCAAAGAATCGATAGAACAGGCTCACGGCCGGATCAGGCCTTACATTCATAAGACGCCAGTCCTGACTTCTGCCAGCATAGATGACATTGCAGGGTGTCGCCTGTTTTTCAAGTGCGAGAATCTTCAGAATGTCGGGGCATTTAAGGCACGCGGTGCGATGAACGCTGCTTTGTCTTTGTCGGACGTAGAAAGAAAAAATGGCATTGCGACGCACTCCAGTGGGAATCACGCCCAGGCTATCGCGCGGGCCGCGAAAAAGCTCGGCATCAAATCTTACATCGTTATGCCACGGACAGCTCCTGTAATTAAAAAGAAAGGCGTTGAAGGATACGGAGGACAGATCTTCGAATGCGAGCCAACCCTTGAGGCGAGAGAAACCACGCTTGCCGAGGTCATCAGAAAAACCGGAGCGAGTGAGATCCATCCCTTCAATAATTATCGCGTGATGGAAGGCCAGGCAACCGCTGCAAAAGAGCTCATCGAAGAGGTAAACGATCTTGACTTTGTCGTCGCGCCCGTAGGTGGAGGCGGTTTGCTCAGTGGAACGGCGCTGGCCGTAAAATATTTTTCACCGTCGACAACCGTGATCGCCGCCGAGCCGGAAGGAGCCGATGATGCGTTTCGTTCCATGAAATCAGGGAAGATCGAACCATCTCAGTCAAACACGATCGCCGACGGGCTGCTCACGTCCCTGGGCGACAAAACGTTCCCGATAATTCGCGACAACGTAAAAGAGATCATCACCGTGAGTGACCAGGAGATCATCGCTGCGATGAAGCTCGTATGGGAAAGACTCAAGGTGATCGTCGAACCCTCCGGCGCCGTTCCCTTTGCCGCCGTGCTCAAGCAAAGGAAAAAGTTTTCAGGAAAACGAGTGGGGATCATCTTTTCGGGAGGAAACGTTGACCTCGAAAAGGTCGGGAAGTGGTTTGCCCCAACGACTAACGCATAACTAGAGAGTTGTCACAGAACATCACCCTTTCGACCCCTGCCGGTTCTGACCCGTCAGTTTCTGAATCCCTGTTTCGAAGTACTATTTGTCATTCTTAAACTGATCGAACTTCGAAGACTGCTCCTTCCTGGGAAACACATTGTTCGCATCGTCCGTATCCGCCAGCTCGAAGTTGGGATCGAACACAACGTTGGTGACTTCCTTGTCCTTGATAAATACCTTCGTGATCTCGTTCTCGTTGATCCTCCACACCTCGGCCGGAATCCTGTCGATCTCTTTGGAACCATCCCTGAAAGTCCACTCGATCACCAGCGGGGTTACCAGACCACCGACATTTCTTAATTTTATTTCATAGATATTTTTCCCCTGGAGCTTCTTCCTGATCTGATCATCATCGAGACGACTAAGAAATTCTCCGTACAGCTTTTCAGGTGTATTGATCACCGTGAACTCTGTCGGTCCCTTGCTAAAATCATTCTTACCGGATGCGACCGCATTCAGATCACCCGATGTTACCGATTTTCCTTTATTCTCGACATCTGCTGACTGCGTCTTTAAACGAAACCATTTCACATCCTCCACAGCGACATCGACATTATCCGTCGTGTAGAACCATCCTTTCCAAAACCAATCGAGGTCAACGCCCGATGCATCTTCCATAGTACGGAAAAAATCTGCCGGCTTTGGATGCTTGAACATCCATCGCTGTGCGTATTCCTTAAAGGCCCGATCGAATAATTCCGGGCCCATCACCGTCTCGCGAAGAATGTAAAGTGCTGTCGATGGCTTATCATATGCATTATCACCGATCTGAAAGATGTCGACGTTGTCAGCTGTCGTCATGACCGGTCTCAAAATATCCTTCGATCCCTTCATGTAGGGAACAATTGCCTTGACTGACGCATCCCAGCCATAGCGCTGTTCCTTGGTCATGTTTTCCAGAAATGTATTGAGGCCCTCATCCATCCAGAACCATTGGCGTTCATCCGAGCTCACGATCATCGGGAAATAGTTGTGTCCTACTTCATGTATGATCACGGCGATCATGCCCTGCTTTTCGGTGTCACTCATTTGACCGTTCACGGGACGTCCTCCGTTAAAACTGATCATCGGATACTCCATCCCGATATTCGAAGTGTTGACAGAGATCGCAACGGGATAGGGATAATCGAAAGAATATTTGGAATAGACCTCAAGCGCATTCCTGACAGCTTTGGTCGACTCCTGCTGCCATACCGGCGAACCTTCCTTAGGGTAGAAGGACATTGCGAGCACGGTGTTTGTCGGAAGCTTTACAGCCTGAACATCCCAGATAAACTTCCGCGAGCTCGCCCATGCAAAGTCGCGTATGTTGTCCGCAGAAAATCGCCACGTCTTTTTCCCAGTCGCGCGTGATCTCTCCCTTTGTCTTGCCTCCTCTTCTTTAACCACAAACATCGGTTTGTCAAACGACATTCTCGCTTTTTCGAAACGTTCAAGTTCACTAGCAGATAAGACTTCCTTTGCATTTAGCAATGTTCCTGTCGATGCCACAATATGATCTTCAGGGACTGTGAGACTAACCCGATAGTTTCCGAATTCCAGTGCAAACTCACCCAATCTCTGGAATTGCTTGTTCTGCCAGCCCTCATAGTCATCGAACACACACATTCGCGGAAACCAATGCGCGATCAGATAAATATTGTTCTTGTCTTCAGGGAAATGCTCGTACCCCTCGCGTGAAAGCAGGAACAAACTTCTGTCGGTAATCGCGTATGACCATTCGATGTTGAACGAAAGACTCTCACCGGATTTCAAGGGCACGGGCAGGTCAACGCGCATCATGGTGTTGTTCACCGTCCATGGCCAGGTTTTTCCTGTTTTGTCGGTGACGCTCTTGATGACGTATCCGGCTTCGAAGTCTGCCGCCCTCGTCAGGTACTGCATATTCAGGGTGGTCAACGTGTCGCTCATGGCGCCGATGATATCGCCGAAGTCTTCGTTGCCTTTCTTGTTGATATTCTGATCGAGTTGTAGCCACAAAAATTTCAACGACTCCGGCGAATTATTGTAGTAGGTGATCGTCTCCTTGCCTCTCAGGATATTCTTTTCTTCGTCAAGCTCTGCGTCTATTACATAGTCGGCACGTTGCTGCCAGTACTTGCTGCCGGGTGCGCCTGACGGAGCCCGGTATTCGTTCGGTGTGGGTAACAGTTGCCCGAGCTGCTCAAATTTGCCCTGCCATTTTTTACCCTGACCATTGACGTTCATCACGATCATCATCACGGCGAATGGCATCAATAATTTCCTCATATCTACTTTGCTATCGGTCCAATATCGTCTTGTAAAACAAAAAAGCCATCCTGTTTTACAGGAGTGGCTTTCTCTATTTGGGTTTGGGTAGTTGCGTTATTTGTTCTTCCTGAACTGATCGAATTTTGATTCACCCTTCTTCGGAAACACGTTGTTCGACGTTTCCACATCCGCCAATTCAAAGTTCGGATCTACTACAATATTCACAACTTCTTTCTCTTTTACAAACACTTTGCTGAATTCATTTTCATCGACACGCCACACTTCAGCAGCAATGCGTTCGATCTCTTTTGAACCATCTTTGAACGTCCACTCGATCACCAATGGCGTCACCAGACCTCCGATGTTTTTGAAACTGACCTCATAGATATTTTTCCCTTGCAGTTTCTGACGGATCGCATTGTCATCTACCCTGCTGAGGAATTCACCATATAGCTTATCGGGTGTATTGACCAGTGTGAACTCCTGCGGTCCCTTGCTGAAATCCACTGCAGTGCCGCCCGAATTATCTGCTACGAGATCTCCCGACTGCACCTTAACGCCTTTGCTTTCGGGATCCGCTTTTTCATTTTTCAGTCGGAACCACTTCACATCACTCACCTCCACGTCCACATGATCGGTTCCAAAAAACCATCCCCTCCAGAACCAGTCGAGATCGACAGCGCTTGCATCTTCCATCGTACGGAAGAAATCTGCCGGCTTGGGATGTTTAAATGCCCAACGCTGTGAATACTCCTTAAATGCCTTGTCAAATAGCTCTGGTCCCATCACGGTCTCACGCAACAACGTGAGGGCTGCCGACGGTTTTGTATACGCGTTCGGACCAAATTCTTTTGGCCTGATGTTGTCCGACATCGACATGATCGGACGCATTTGTGATTTTTCTCCTTTCATGAAGGGAACAATACCCTGTGGTGTCCCCCGTGTACCGGCAAGCTCCGGATAGCGGATTCTCATCGTTTCCTTTTCGAGAAATGTATTGAGACCTTCATCCATCCATGACCACTGGCGTTCATCCGAGTTTACGATCATAGGAAAGAAATTGTGTCCCACTTCATGCACGATCACCATTACCGTACTATAAAGCGTCTGCTGGGAATATTTGCCGTTCTCATTCGGTCGCCCTCCGTTGAAGCAGATCATCGGATACTCCATACCCTGATTCGCAGTGTGAACCGAATAGGCAACCGGATAAGGATAATCAATCGTCCGCTCGGAGTAAATCTCCAACGCATTTTTTATTGCCCTGGTAGATTCCTTGCCCCACAACGGATTTCCTTCTTTCGGATACAGGGACTGAGCAAGCGGAGTTTTGGATCCAACTTTCACAGCCATCGCATCCCAGATGAATTTCCGGGAATGAGCAAAGGCAAAATCGCGTACGTTCTCGGCGTAGAATTCCCACGTGCTTTTCTTCGTAGACCTGGTCTTCTCTTTTTTACGGGCTTCGTCCTCCGAAACGATGATCACCGGCTGATCAAATGTCTTTTGTGCCTTTTCGAACTTTGCAAGCTGCTCTGGCGTCAGCACATCCTTAGGATTCTGAAGCGTGCCGCTTGCACCCACAATATGATCGGACGGCACAGTGATCCGCACACGGTAGTTACCAAAGGTAAGCGCAAACTCACCTAAACCGAGGAACTGCTTGTTCTGCCATCCCTCGTAGTCATCGAACACGCACATGCGCGGAAACCACTGGGCAAAGGTGTAGAGGTAATTGCCATCACCTGGAAAATATTCGTATCCTCCGCGGCCATCCCATGTTTGACGATCGTATTCCCTATACGACCAATCGACGGAGAACGAAAATTTCTCTCCTGTCTTTAACGGAGCCGGCAGGTCCACACGCATCATCGTCTTGTTGATCGTGAAGGGCAGCGCCTTTCCCGCGGCATCCTTTACACTTTTGATGTTGTATCCACCCTTGTAATCATCCAGCGCAACGTAATTGACAGCCGATGCTGGCTCGCCATCTTTTATCGTCGAGGTCTCTGTCCTGGTCGTCATGTTGTCCGGAGCAAAAACGTTCTGATCCAGTTGTAGCCAGAGAAAGCTCAATGCTTCCGGGGCATTGTTGTAGTAGGTGATGGTTTCAGACGCGGTAAGCATTTGAGTGTTGTCATCTACCTCCACATCGATCACATAGTCGGCCCGCTGTTGCCAATAATTCGGCCCCGGTGCTCCGGATCCCGTACGGTAACTGTTCGGTGTCGGCAATATTTCTCCAAGTTGCTCGAACTTGCCCTGCCAGGCGGGCTGCGTCTGTCCGATGGACGGAACCATGGCAAGCAATAGTAGTGCTGTATATAAAGCTCTGAATTTCATGATAGGATCAAACTTGATTACTTGCTCTTGTTTTTAAACTCGTCAAACTTCGACTCTCTCTTGATCTTCGGAAAGATGTTGTCTTCAATGTTGATGTCTGCGGTTTGCAGGTTCGGATCGAGCATGATGCCCGTCACTTCCTTTTCCTTTACGAAGACCTTGGTGACCGTTGTCTCATTGAGACGCCATATCTCCGCAGGAATCGTTTCAAGTTCCTTTGATCCATCCTTGAACGTCCACTCGATGATGACCGGCATCACCAATCCGCCTTTGTTCGTCAAAGTCACCTCATAGATGTTCTTGCCTTCAAGCTTTTTCATGATGGCCTTGTCGTTCACACGGCTGAGAAACTCCCCGTAGAGCTCAGGACTTGTCTCTGTCAGTGTGAATTCCTGGGGACCGCTGTTGAAGTTGTCGAATTTCTTTCCGTCGTTGCCTTTGGCAGCGAGGTCACCCTTCTGTGTAGAAACGCCTTTGTTCTCGATGCTGGATTTCTCGTTCTTCAGCTTGAACCATTTCACCTGGTCGATACTCTGATCGTTTACATCTGTCGTGTAGAACCATCCCTTCCAGAACCAGTCAAGGTCTACGGCCGAAGCGTCTTCCATGGTCCGGAAGAAGTCGGCAGGCTTCGGATGTTTGAAGGCCCAACGTTGTGAGTACTCCTTGAATGATTTGTCGAAGAGCTCTTTACCCATTACCGTTTCTCTCAGAATGTAAAGGGCAGTCGCAGCTTTTGAATATTGCTCGGGTCCGAACTGAATCACTTGCTCGGAGTTTGTCATCAGGGGACGCTGCAGGTTTTTATCTCCCTTGAAATACTCGACGATCGCAGAAGGCTTGCCTCTTGTCCAGTCGATCTCCGGATAACGCTCGAGCTCTGTCATCAGCTGAACAAAGCTGTTGATACCCTCATCCATCCATGTGGTCTGACGCTCATCGTTATTGATGATCATCGGGAAAAAGTTGTGACCCACCTCGTGAACGATCACGCCGATCATTCCCTGCTTGAGCTTCGGTGTGTATGTACCGTCTTCCTTCGGCCTGCCATAGTTGAAACAGATCATCGGGTATTCCATGCCGATGCTGGCCGTGTGAACGGAGATCGCAACGGGATATGGATAGTCGATCGTCATGCGCGAGTAGACCTCCAGCGTATTCTTCACAGCTTTGGTAGACTCCTGTTCCCAAAGGGGATTACCTTCCTTCGGATAATAAGACATGGCCAGCGGTGTGTTGCTGCCGGTCTTCACAGCCTGGGCATCCCAGATGAATTTCCTTGAAGAGGCAAAAGCAAAGTCGCGAACATTCTCAGCGTGGAACTCCCACGTCTTCTTCTGTTTCGACTTCGTCTTTTCTTTCGCTGTTGCTTCTTGCTGCGTGACAATGATCACGGGCTTGTCGAAAGAGGTTTTCGCTTTTTCGAAACGTTCGATTTCTGTTTTGGTGAGAACGTCCTGCGGGTTTTTAAGGACACCGGTTGCTCCCATAATGTGGTCTGCCGGAACGGTGATCCTAACTTTGTAGTCACCGAATGGCAGTGTAAACTCTCCGCGACCGAGGAACTGCTTGTTCTGCCATCCCTGATAGTCATCGTAAACACACATTCTCGGGAAAAACTGAGCGATCGTATAAATATAGTTGCCGTCCTTTGGGAAGTATTCGAGGCCACTGCGCTGCCCGAACACACCGCGGTCGACGATATTGAATGACCAGTCGATCAGGAATGAAAACTTTTCCCCACTTTTCAGCGGCTGGGGAAGGTCTACCCGCATCATGGTATTGTTCACGAAGTATGGAAGAGCTTTTCCTGAGACTTCTTTCACAGCCTTGATATCAAAACCTGCCTTGAAGTCCGAAACTTCCATCGCATAGGTCTTGGCCCCCACCGAGTCCTTCACACTTCCCGTGCTTGTCGAAGCCAGTGTGTTGTTCTCGGACAGAATATTTTGATCCACCTGCAGCCAGAGGTACTTCAACACATCGGGTGAGTTATTTGTGTAGGTGATCGTTTCATTGCCGGTGATGGTTTGATTGTCATCGTTCAGCTCGATGTTCATCACATAGTCGGCCTTTTGCTGCCAGTATTTGGGACCGGGAGCTCCTGAGCCGGTCCGATATTCATTGGGGGTCGGAAGCATTTGCCCCATTTGTTCAAATTTGCCCTGCCACTTGACATCCTGTGCCCAGGTAGCCGTCGCGCACAGCGCAAACAGAAAAACTAAAACACGATTCATAAAAATTTATCTTAAGATTAGGTTAATGAGCTTTTAAAAAAATTCCCGGTGTCACCAGAAGGCCTTTTCTTTCATCAGCATCACGGCTATCCCTGCCACAGCGGAAGAGATAACAATTTTCCAGTCCCTTCGGTTTACACTACAGAGATCCACCAATATAAAACAGAGAAGAAGCAATATGACAACGATAATTATCTGACCGAACTCCAGGCCGAGATTAAAGGCCAAAAGCTGTGAAACAATACTCTCATCCCGGCCAAGAATGCTTTTCAGGAATGTCGAAAAGCCCATGCCATGAATAAGTCCGAAAAATGCTGCATACAGATAGTTGAGCTGCATCGGGCTGTTGTAAATAGACGCCTCGCTTTTAAAAAGGTTGGAGACAGCCGTAATGAAAATTGTGACAGGTATGAGGAATTCGATCCAGGCACTGTTCACATTGATGATGTCCAGCGTCGCAAGGGCCAGGGTGACAGAATGTCCAATCGTAAATGCCGTTACAAGGATCAATACCCGCTTCCAATCAGAAATGGCGTATAATGCACACAATGCAATGACGAAAAGAATGTGATCGTATCCGTTCTTGTAATCCAGAATATGATCCCGTCCCAGGTCAAAGTAAAGTCTGAATTCGCTCATCTTATTATAACCGAAAACTTCAAGTATAATGCTTTAATTTGAAACGGCGGAAGCGGTTCACCGACCCTGATAAATATTTTTTAAACGGTTGGGCGAAGTGCCACGGTTTGCAAAGATTGCGGCCACAAATCTGGAAAGCATTTTGCAAGACCAGAAAAACAATAATTCGATATGGCGATCTTAAGTTATATAAGCGGTTTGTTACATCTGGTGAGCATTTGTTTCATGGTTCATCCGATCCATGTAACCGTCACGGAAATTGAGCACGACGAAAAAGACAAGCGACTGGAGATCATGCTCCGCGTTTTTATCGACGACATGGAGCTGGCGTTGCGCAAAGACCTCAACCAACCGGACCTCGATATTCTTCAACCGAAAGGAAACCTCACGACGGACCAGATGATCGGCGCATACGTCGCGAAACACCTGAAGATCTCCGTCGATGATAAGCCGATAAAGCTTGCCTACCTCGGTCACGAAGACGAGTCCGATGCATTCATCCTTTACATCGAAGGACCGAATGTGAAGAAAGTAAAAACAGTTACGGTTGCCAACGATTTCCTCACCGAGGTACATGAAGATCAATCCAACCTCGTGCACGTCACGGTCAGGGGTACCGTAAAAAGTTTAAGGCTAACCCGGGACACGCCGTCAGATAAGCTGACGTTCGAGAGTAATTAGCCCTCTTACGCAGTAGAGCAGTACGCAAAATATTTTTTGATATTTTTGGCGGGTGAAAAAATGCCTCATACTGCTCGTTGCCGCCTCACTTCTCTGGAACTGCGGGAAAGATGTTGAAAATGATGACTGTGTAGCATCTCCCGACAACGCACCTGCCATCTCCCTGGATTTCGAGATCCTGCAGGATTCCATTGCGGGAATCAAAACCAAAAAACAGCTTATCGGATTTCTTTCAAGCCACCCTCAATACAGAGACTACATTTTGCGCCGTGGCGAGTATCCCAACGACTCTGTGTTCTACAGGGATATGTATTACCGATTCACGCACCCGGCCATAGATACACTGGTGATGGAAACCCAGAGAGTATTTGGTGATCAATCCGATCTCAGGTCGCAATTCCAGCGGGCGTTCTCCAACATCAAAGCTTATTATCCCGGGTTCCGCGTACCGAAAGTTCAGACCGTCATCTCGGGTCTGGACAACGATCTGTTCTTCTCCGATTCACTGATCGTGGTGAGCCTTGATTATTACCTGGGAAAGGATGCGAAATACAGACCTAAAACCTACGAATACCTGCTTCGCAAATATGAGCCCGAGGACATCGTGCCGTCCTATCTTTTACTGCATGGCATCGGTGACGTCAACAAGACCAACCTGGATGACAAGACGGTACTTGCCGAGATGATCGCCTATGGAAAATCATTCTACTTCGCCCGGCATATGCTTCCTTGTGTGCCCGATAGCGTGTTCATCTGGTACACCGCCGAAGAAATGGAAGGTGCAAGGGAAAACGAGGATCTCATCTGGGCGAGGCTGATCCAGGATAAGATCCTGTTCTCGACCAGCATGATCGATAAGCGCAATTATCTTGGCGAGCGACCCTTCACCATTCAGGTGGGCGAAAAATGTCCTGGCCGGATCGGTCAATGGGTCGGGTGGCGTATCGTGAAAGAGTATATGAAGTC